>CAMEUC010000118.1 GCA_945937855.1 uncultured Clostridium sp.
CATAGTGCAAAAGGGTTAGAATTTCCAGTAGTATTTTTAATAGGGATGGAAGAAGGACTATTCCCAAGTTATAGGTCAATAGGAGAAGAAAGAGAATTACAAGAAGAAAGAAGACTTGCATATGTAGGAATAACAAGGGCAAAAGAATACCTATATTTAACATGTGCAAAGCAAAGAACAATATTTGGTTCAACAACATGCAATAAAGTATCAAGATTTGTGGAAGAAATCCCAAAAGAACTACTAGAAGGAGACATAGAGGCGAACACCAATACCCACCAATTATTTGAGGATAATGATACAGGTATACAATGGCAGTATGGTAAAAGCACACCTACTTGGGGTAATATGTCTTATATAAGTCAAAAAAAACAAGTACCAGCATACGGAGGTTTTAGAACAGCAGAAAGCTTCTTAAAAACAGTAGCGGCAAAACAAGAGGTAGATATAGATTTATCAAAATATAAAATGGGGCAAACAGTATATCATAAAAAATTCGGGGAAGGAATAATAAATGATATAGAGCAAGAGGAAAATGACTTAAAATTAGACATAATATTTGAAAAAGTAGGTCACAAAAGACTAATGGCAAAATATGCTAATCTAGAAATAAAGAACAACTAAAAAATATCTATAAAAACATATGGAATGACGAGAATGTTTTTCCGTATGTTTTTTTGTCGTAAAATGTCATAAAAACACAGAAAAATTTACGAAAAAAATGCTTAATTTTCAACAAAAAACTTGAAAAAGTTTACATAAGCGAGTATAATATAAGTAATAATGTAAAATTGTCATAAAAATGTCATTTTTAAAATAAAAATGTAAAAAATAAGCTTCCGTAAAGCTATAAAAAAACATCAAAAAAACCATAAAAATACATATGTTGACAGTCAATAAAAATAGTTTTAATATATTATTAGAAAAATAGGAGGATTAATATGTTTAGTAATTTGAGTAGAGAACTAAAGAAGGTAGTAATAATATTTATAGTAATAACCCTTACATATTCAAATTTTGTTTTAATAGGAACTAATGTTATGAAGGGTTTATTTTCATATGCTTTAGATGATGCAGAACAAACATTAGAAGATAAAGTAACTGTAGACCAAGAACTAATAACAAATAAAGTATGTGAGATAAACAAGGAGCAAAAGAGAGTTATACAAATAGCAGTAACGACAGGAATTACAGAGCAAGCTTATCCAATAAAAACAACAAGCATTATATTAAAAACAAATATTATAGGAGAAACTCTTGAAGATGTAAAAGTTACAAGTTTAAATAGAAATTCATATACAGCAGGTACATGGGAAATAAAAGAAGAAAAATTACAAGTAACTTTAGTAAATGAAAATGAGGCTTTAGAGAGTAAAGAATTAGGATTAGATAAGTTGCTAATAACATATGTATATTCAAACAATGAAGAGAATTCAATAGAGCAAATAGAAAAACCAATAGAGCAAATAGCAGTACAAACATATTCAAATGAATCAGTTACAAAAAATATTGAAACAACTAACTTTGAAGACATAGAAAAAAACACAGATGTATTATTACTAAACATAGAAAATAGAGATATACACAAAACAACTATAACAGAAGGAAATGTAGAATATACAGAAAAATTAAACCTAGATTTAAGCTATAGAGGAGAAATAGCAAACATTAAAATAGAAGATGCTTCAAGTGATTTTTATAATAACAATGAAGAGTTAATAAATGAAGAAGCTAATCTAAAATATTTAAAAACAAAAATAAATAAAAATACTTTATTAAATATGCTTGGAACAGAAGGAAAACTAACAATAACGGATATTGATTCAAATAAAGTATTAACAGAAATTACAAAAGAATATATTGAAACTCAAGAGTTAAATAAAAAAGTTGAACAAAACTTTGAAGAAGAAACTACTGAGGATAAACAAACACAAACAAGAGCTTACATAACAATAACAGAAGAAGATGTAGAAATAGAATATGAATTAGATGTAAATAAAATACAAATAAAAATAGAGAATATACTTGAACAAAGTGATACAAATATAGAAGAATCAAATTTTGTAATAGAAAATACAAAATCTATTTTTGGTATTCAAGATTTAGATAAATTAAATTTCTTAAAAGAAAATGTAAAATATACGTTAGAAGAAACAGAAAAAACAGTTGATAGCAAAATAACATTTAAAGACACAATAACAAGAGCAACATTAGAATCAGACAAAACAGAACTAACAATTGGAGAAGCAAATAAAGTAAATTATACAATAACATTAGACACACAAACTCCAAAGTCAGACTTATTTGTAAATCCAGTGTTATTAATAGAATTACCATCAAGTGTAACAAGTGTTAATAGTGAAAATAGTGAATTTTCTATAAAGAATGATAATGGTGTGTTTACAAATAAAGAAGTATTTATAACAACAGTATTAGGAAAACAATATGTGGCAATAATGCTTACAGGAGAACAAACAGCTGAATCAGTAGCAAATGGAAATACACAAATAATATTATCATTAGAACTAAATGTAAAAGCAGAAGTAAGCGAAAAAAACGAAACAGCAAAATTATATTACCAGAATAACACAGTAACAGCCTATGAAAGTGGAACAAGCTTTGATACATCTGAAGTTGATGTTACATTAGTACTAAAAAATGAAGAAAAAGAGGAAATAGTAGAAAGTACAGAAACAGAGGAAGGAATAATTATTGAAGAAGAAAATGAAAGAGCTGATTTTTTCTCAGCTTTAGAAGTACAACCAGGAGAGCAAATAATAAAAGTAGGAGAAGAATTTGAATACTTACTTTACTTAAATAATACAGATACTAGTGCTATAGAAAGTTTGATAATAGAAGACACTATACCAGAAGGATTGGAATATGTTAGTGCAAAATTATATAATTATGATTCAAAAACATATGACTATACGCAAGAAGTAGATATTAGTAAAACAACACAATATAATAAGGAAAACAAAAAGTTAAATATAGAAATACAAAACTTTGAAGCAGCAATAAAGGACGAAACAGTAGAAATACCATCAATTATTCATCAAACTAAATTATTAAAAATAAAAGTAAAAGCCAATTCTTTAGAGACAGATGTATATAGTAAAAAAATAAACAATGAAATAAATATTTTAAAAGATGGAGTAGCTCAGCCAAGTAATAGCATAGAAGTAACAATTTCAGAGGCTTTTTTAAATGTAAGTATAAATACTATAGCAGAGAAATTAAAACCTGATGATGAGGTGATTTTTGAAGTTACTATAAAAAACTTAGGTTTAGTGGAATCAGATGAGGCAAATATAGAAATAAATTTCCCAGATGAATTAAAATTAGTTTTAGCAGAAGAAAAATATGAAAAAACAAATACAAATCTAATATCAACGATATTAGAAAATGAATATAATACAGATATTAAAATACCAGCAGAAGATGTATATACATTAAAAATAACAGCAATATATTCAAACGTAGTAAAAGAAAATAAGAATATAACTGTAAAAATGGATTCTACAGATAATGAATATGAATGGAATACTAGACTATTGAGTTACGATAATATAGATGATGCTATTCCAAGTAATCCAGAAGAACCAGATACTCCACAGGACCCAAGTAATCCGGATAATCCAGAAAATCCAAACAATTCAGAAAATCCAGATAACCCAAACAAACCAGAAAATCCAGAGAACCCACGAAATCCAGAAAATGAAGAAAAATTCGATTTAAGTTTAAAACAATATTTAAATAAAGTAACAGTAGAAAACTCACAAGGAATAACTACATATGATTACACAAATACAAATTTTGCAAAGGTAGAAATACCAGCAAAATATATGAATGGAAGTAAAGTAACATTTGAATATAAAATTATAGTAAAAAATGAAGGTACCATATCAGGTTATGCAAGAAAAATAGTCGACTATCTTCCAAAAGACTTAACCTTCAGTGAAGAACAAAACAAAGATTGGTATGTAGGAGAAGATGGAAATATATATTCAGTAGCATTAATAGATAAATTATTAGAACCAGGAGATAGTGAAGAATTAACTATAATTTTAACAAAACAGATGAATAACAATAATACAGGAACAGTAACCAATATAGCAGAAATATATGAGGCATCAAATGACGAAAATGTTGAGGACATAAACTCAATACCAGGAGATAAATTAGAAGACCAAAATGACATGAGTAAAGTTGAAGTAATTTTAGCAGTACGAACAGGTACAATAATTCTTTATATATTACTTATAATAACAGTAATTACTATAATAGGAATTGGAATTTATAAAGTAAAAAAAATTACATTAAATAGGAAAGAGGTGTTGTAAATATGAAACAAAGAAAGACAATAACAAAAATAATTTTAATACTAATAACATTTTTTTTAATAGCATGTTGCATAAAAACAACATCTTATGCAGTATTTCAAGTAGAAACACAACATACAGCTAATGATATATTATATGAATTAAATAAAAATAGTGGAACTGGACAAATAAAAATAACAAATAGTATCAGAAAAAATAACAATACTCCAGTTTTCTGTAGAGAACATACGGCTATATTGCCAGACTCAGGGGCAATATATAGATTAGATTCAACATTTAATGATGATAACAAAAAAGGAGAGAAAAAATATACAAATGATGCAGTTGCATATATTTTATCTGCATCTAGAAACGGATATATAAAGTCAGATATACAAAATGCTTATTGGGATATCTTAGGTTATAATGTTGATCATACAGACGAATCTGAAAAGTTAGTTAGGA
>CAMEUC010000119.1 GCA_945937855.1 uncultured Clostridium sp.
TTTAAAACTGTATAAATTGTAGCTCCTATAATACAAATACAAATTAATATTAATCCTATTAAGCCATATTTCATATTAAAACTTATCACTAAACTTGTTCCTATTTTATACATCATTCCATATAGCATCCAAATAATTTTAGGTAACAAAACAAATCCCACACTCATTCCTAGTAATGAACCTATAATGGTTGCAAAACCTGCATATATTATATATTTACTCATTATTTGAAGTTTATTATAACCTAAGGCTTTTAATGTTCCAATTTGCAATCTTTGTTCTTCTACCATTCTTGTCATAGAAGTTAGTGATATTAAAGCTGCAACTATAAAAAATACAACCGGAAATACTTTTCCAATATTTTCTATAGCATAAGAATCTTGAATAATACTTACATAGCCTGAATTTGAATTTCTGTCTAATATATACCAATTTGGTTTTTCTATTTCAAGTATTTTTTCTTTTGCGTCGGCTAACTCTTTTTCTGCATCTTTTATTTTTTGTTCAAATTCTTCTTGGTTTTTGTTAAGTTCTTGTTCCCCTTTTGCTAATTCTTGTTTTGATGTTTGTAGTTGTTTTCTTGCAGTTTCAATTTGTGCATAAGTAGAGGTTTTAGTTTGATTTAATTGTATTTCTTGCTTGTTTAATTCTTCTTTAGCCTGATTTAATTGATTTTTTCCATTTTGAAGTTCTTGTTTTCCAGTAGTTATTCCTGCTTCTATTTCAGTAATTCCCGTTTCTACCGTTTGTTTGTTTTGCTTTAATTCATTAATTTTTGCCTCTAAAGTTAATTTTTGTATTTCATAAGTTTGTTTGTCTTCTTCAGTTAAACTTGGATCTTTTAATAATTCTAAAACTGCATTGTATTGTGTTTGAATATTTTCTAATCCTACATTTATTTCATTTAAATTGTTTTGTAACTGTGCCTTCTGATTTTCTAATTCTTCAAACTGTTTATTTGCTTCTTGCTCTTTTTTTATTAACTCTTGTTCTTGCTTCTCCAATTCAGTCTTTGCTGTTGCTATTTGACTTTCAGCCACTGCGAATTCCGTATCAGCATTTTTCTTATTTTCATTTATTGTGTTTTCTGCTGATTGTATTTGTTTTTTTGCATTATTAATCTCTTCTTGTGCTTCATCTAATTGTTTTTGAGCATCATTTTTTTGTGATTGTAATTCATTTTCTGCATCTATTACTTTTTGATTTGCTTTTTCTATCAAAGCTTCTCGTCTTGCTTGTTCTCTTTCTTCTTTTATAGTTTCTATATTATTTTTTACTTCTTCTATATAATCTTCATATTCTTTACTAGATGTTGTATAATCTTCCCCATTGTTTACTTTTACATATATACTTGTATATACGTCTTTAGCATTAATATTTTCCTTTGGTATATAAATATAGTAATCAACTTTACCAGCCCCTAATTTACTAGTTCCTCTATCACTTGATATATATAATGGACTTAAAACAGTTCCTACAATTTTTATTTCTTTTTGCTTTAAGTATGCTATTGTTTCTCCTTCATCATCACTAGTATCTTCTATTTCAGCAATTATTGTATCACCGATTTTCTTATTATATTGTTTTAAAAATCGTTCTTCAACCACACACTCATTTTCGTTTTGAGGCATATCTCCTTCTTCTAATACAGGTTTATTTAAATCTGAAAGGCAAATAAATTTAGCTATACACTCTGTTGAATCCATTTCTATTTTTCCATCTATTTCATAACTTTCTACTACTTGTTCTACATTTTCTATATTTTTTATTGATTCTATATCATCACTTGTTAAGCCTAATGTTGACACTACTTGTATATCATATACATTTTGTTCATCGTAATATTTGTCTATTGTATCTACCATATCTGGAGATGTTGCTCTTAATCCTGCAAAAAAGCCCACACCTAAAAAAGCCATTAATAGTATGGATATAAATCTTTTAAACGTATTTTTTATTTCTTTTACACTATCTTTAAGTAATGCTTTTTTCATTATTTTGCATCTCCTACCATTCTATATCTTCTACTGATATAGGATTTTCATTTATTTGTATTTTTTCTGCTGTTCCATTTTTAAAATATACAATTTTGTCTGCCATAGGTGCTATTGCTGTATTATGTGTAATAATAATAACTGTCATTTTTTCTTTTCTACAAGTATCTTGTAAAAGTTTTAAAATTTGTTTTCCTGTTTTGTAATCTAATGCACCGTGTTGGTTCATCACAAAGTAATAATTTTGGATTTTTAGCTATAGCTCTTGCTATTGCTACTCTTTGTTGTTCCCCTCCAGATAGTTGTGATGGGAAGTTATTTATTCTATCTTTTAAGCCAACTTTCTCTAGCACTTCACTTACATTTAAGGAATCCTTACAAATTTGAGTTGCTAATTCTACATTTTCTTTTGCAGTTAAATTTTGTACTAAATTATAAAATTGAAATACAAATCCTATATCTTCTCTTCTATATTTTATTAAATCTTTATTTTTTAAACTTGTAATAGTTTTTCCATCAACTATTACCTCCCCAGACGAAGCTTTATCCATTCCACCTAATATATTTAATGTTGTAGTCTTTCCTGCACCTGATGGTCCAACTATAACAACTAGTTCTCCTTTTTCCACATTAAAGTTAGTGTTTGATAAGGCTTTTATTTTTATTTCTCCCATTTTATATTCTTTATTAACATTTTTAAACTCTATAAACGCCATTTCAATCCTCCCAGCACATACTAGTTTTTAATATTTTTATCTTGTTCCTCATAAATTATTATATAAATATTAAATTAATATTAAATTTTACAAAAGGGATAGATTTTATTCCTACCCCTTTTTTAGTTTTATTTTTTGCTCATTTCGTTCTTTAAAAATTCTGTTTCTTGTTCTACATCTAATCTTACAAATATTGGTTCCCCTTTTTCCACTACTTTTAAATCTTTTATTTCTGGATATTCTTTTACACTTTCCCATGTTTTTAAGTACTCATCATTTATTCCTAATTGATTAAACATTTTTACAGATGTATCCTCCATACATGGCATAATTAATATTGCAACCTTTCTTAATGTTTCAGCCAAATGATACATTACATCGTTTAATTCACCAATTTTTTCTTCTTTAAATAATGTCCAAGGCATTGTCTCATCTATATATTTGTTAGCTCTTGATATAATTTTCCAAATTTCATCTAATGCATCACACACATGTGCTTCATCCATATATTCTTCTACAAGTTTATTTTTTTCATTTATAAATTCTTCTAGTTCTTTATCTAAATTTGTTAATGTTTTAGGTTGTTCAGGAATTACTCCTCCAAAATATTTATTAACCATTCCTATTGTTCTATTTAATAAATTTCCTAAATCATTACATAATTCTGAATTATATTTTTCTATAAATGCTTCTGGTGTAAATACACCATCTTGTCCTCCATTTAATACCTTAAGTAAGAAATATTTTGTAGCATCTAGTCCATATCTATCAATTAAAACCTCTGGATATATAACATTTCCTTTAGATTTAGACATTTTTCCGTCCTTCATCATTACCCAACCATGTACAAATAATTTTTTTGGCATTGGTAAATCTAAAGCCATTAGGAATATTGGCCAATAAATAGCATGAAATCTTATTATGTCTTTTCCTACTATTTGTATGTCTGCAGGCCAGTACTTATTGAATTTTGTTTCATCGTCTGACATATAGCCTAATGCTGAAATATAGTTTGTAAGTGCATCTAGCCAAACATATATAACATGTTTTTCATCGCCTTTTACTTTTATTCCCCAATCAAAACTTGTACGAGTTATACATAAGTCTTCTAATCCTGGTTTTATAAAGTTATTAAATATCTCATTTTTTCTAAATTCTGGATCTATAAAATGTGGATTTTCTTCATAAAATTTAATTAATCTATCTTGATATTTTTTCATATTGAAGAAATATGCTTCTTCCTTCATTCTTTTTACTTCTCTACCACAATCTGGGCATTTACCATCTACTAATTGTGTAGGTGTAAAATATGTTTCGCAAGGAGTACAATACCAGCCCTCATACTCTCCTTTATATATATCACCATTTTCCATGAATTTTGTAAAAATCTTTTCTACTACTTTTTCATGTCTAGGTTCAGTAGTTCTAATAAAATCATCATATTGAAGTTTCATTTTTGCCCATAATGTTTTTGCAATCTCAGCTATTTCATCTACATACTCTTGCTCTGTTTTTCCTTTAGATAAAGCAACCTCTTGTATTTTTTGTCCATGCTCATCTAAACCAGTTAACATGTATGAATCATATCCTCTTAGCTCTTTATATTTTTTTAATGAATATGCAAGTATTGTTGTATATGCTGTTCCTATATGAAATCTTCCACTTGGATAATAAATTGGTGTTGTTACATAAAACTTTTTATTTTCACTCATAACTTTAAGCTCACTCCTTTTATTTCCCTTATAATGTTTAAAATTTTATCACAAACATATAAAAATAGCAAGCAAAGCTTGCTATTTTTATTTCGTACTTATATGTATTATTCCCGCATCCACATTTAGTTCTCTTGATACTATGTTTTGTATTTGTGCTATCTGTTCTGTTTTCAGTTCTTGTTCTCCTACAATTACACTAACACTATTATCATTTACGAAAATAACTACATTTTTAAATCCTTTTGCCGAAATTAAATTTTCTGCTATCATTATTGCATTTTTAGTTTTATTTATATTAGCAATTTCATTTAATGCTGAAGTTTTTTGGTCGCCACTTGTTTCTGTATTATTATATATTT
>CAMEUC010000120.1 GCA_945937855.1 uncultured Clostridium sp.
TTTATGAATTTTAATATTGCTAAGCCAAGTACTACCCAATATATTGAATATAATAAGCATACTCTTCCATTTATATTCAAAAATTCATTAGAGTAATCCCACCATTTTCTATGTACTACTATTTCTAAAGCAATAGAAATTATATATTCTAATGATGTTGTTAACACAAATATTCTCCCAATTCTCTTAAATATATTTTTGTCATCACATAATGCAATTACAATTACTGATCCCATTCCATATAACGGAATATATGGTCCAAATAAAAATCCAGGTATATTTAGTCTATGTAACGTTATAGAAGAATATATAAGTTCCATTATCCATCCGCACATGCTTGTTATTATAAATACAAAAAAGTAGTATTCTATTTTTTCTAGATTTTGTTTTGCTTTGCTTTCCATTTTTTGCTCCCTTTATTTTACAGCTATAAGTCCGCTTCCATAGTGTTATATATTTTATTTTTAGAAGGTCTCCGGGGCGACCGCCTTAGAAACTGCATTAGTATAAGCGAATAACAGTTTCTTTGATAGGCCATGATAAAAATAAAATATACAACACTCTTCGCACTACTTACTGCATAAATTACCATATATCAAATTATTTATAAAAAATGCTATTGGTTAATACCCTGGTTTTTCTAGTAGCTTAAACATGTTCTTCTTATATGTCTCTACCCCTGGTTGGTTAAATGGATTTACACCCAATATCTTTCCAGAGATTGCACATGCTAGTTCAAAGAAATATATTAATTCTCCCAAATTTTCTTCATCTAGTTTTTGCATATTTATAACAATGTTTGGTACTTCTCCTCCAGTATGAGCTTCTATTGTTCCCTCCATTGCTTTATGGTTTACAAAATTCATTGTTTTTCCTTCTAAGTAATTTAAACCATCTATATTATCTTCATCTGCTTTCATTTTTATATCTGTTTTTGTGTTTTCTATATTTATTACTGTTTCAAATATATTTCTTTTTCCTTCTTGTATATATTGTCCTAATGAATGTAAATCTGTTGTAAAGGTTGCTCCAGCAGGGAAAATTCCTTTTCCTTCTTTTCCTTCACTTTCTCCATAAAGTTGTTTCCACCATTCTGTAAAGTATAACATTCTAGGTTCATAGTTTACTAAGATTTCTGTAGTTTTATTTTGTTTATACAAAATATTTCTTGCAACTGCATATCTATAACAAGCATTATACTTTACATCACTATCATTATACTTTTCTTCTCCATTTCTTGCACCATTCATTAATTTTTCTATATCAATTCCTGCAACTGCTATTGGTAATAACCCTACTGCTGTTAATACCGAATATCTTCCACCAATATTATCTGGAATTACAAAGGTCTCATATTCTTCTTCAGTTGCTAGTGTTTTTAATGCTCCTTTCGCTTTATCTGTGGTAACATATATTCTTCTTCTTGCTTCATCTATTCCATATTTTGATTCCAAGAACTCTCTAAATATTCTAAATGCAATTGCTGGTTCTGTTGTTGTTCCAGATTTAGATATTACATTTATAGAAATATCCTTTTTTCCTATACAGGTTAAAAGGTCATTTATATAATCTGGACTCATATTATTTCCTGCAAAAAATATTTGTGGAGACTTTCTTTGTTTTTGTGGTAATAAATTATAAAACGTATTAGTTAAAGCCTCTATAACCGCTCTTGCTCCTAAGTATGAACCGCCTATTCCAATTACCACCAACACTTCAGAATCATTTTTTATTTTATCTGCCGCTTTTTTTATTCTCTCAAATTCTTCTTTATCATAATTTGTAGGAAGAGTAAGCCATCCAGCAAACTCATCTTCTTTAGTTGCCATTTCATGTAATTCATTATGTGCTTTTTCTACTTTATCTTTATATTTCATTATTTCTTTATCTTTTATATTAGTATATTTTAAGTCCAATTTAATTCCTGGCATAAATTTATCACTCCTCTTTTGAAATTTATATGCTAATTTTATTATATTAATTAATTATATGCAAGAAAAAAGACTAAAATATTTTAGTCTTTTTATTAAACACTTAATCGGATTAGCCAAAATGCCCCTGCACTTTGTTATAGCATTGCTATTAATATTACAGCTATTCCAATAATTACTCTGTATATTGCAAATACTTTGAAGCTTCCTTTTTTTAAATATTCTAACAAGAATTTAATTACTATTAATCCAACAATAAAACTTACTAATATTCCTATCCAAAATGATAAATCTGTTAATACGAAGCTTCCCAAATCAAATATTACTGCTGCTAATGTTATTGGTGTTGCAAGTAAGAATGAATATTTTGCAGCACTTTCTCTATCTACGCCTAAGGCTCTTGCTACTGTCATTGTTATTCCTGAACGTGATACTCCTGGAAATGCTGCAGCTAAGCTCTGTGATATTCCAATAAGTACAGATTGTTTTAATGTCATGTTTTCATATTTTGTTTTTGATTTTGATTTTTTGTCTACAACATATAAAACAATACCCATAACTATTAATGTTATTGCTATTACTATCATTTCCATATTTAAGTTGTTTTCAAATAATTTTTCTGATATTTTATCTAATATCAAACTTAATATTCCTGCTGGTATAGTTGCTGCAACTAAATACCAAAATATTTTTCCCTCTGTAGATTTTTCTTTTTTTACAACTTGCTTATATCCACCAACTATTAATTTTATCCAGTCTTTGAAGAAAAATATTACTATTGCAAGTAATGTTCCAATATGTAATGCTACATCAAATGATGCAGGCATTTGGCTCCAACCTAGTACCCATGGAAATAAATTCAGATGTGCAGAACTTGATATCGGCAAGAATTCTGTAAGTCCTTGTACTATTCCTAATATTATTGCTTGATAAATTGGCATAATTTAAAACCTTCTTTCGTTCATTATAATATGTTTATTTTTTCTTTTTATTCCACTCAAAATTTTTCTTACTTTCCTCTTGTTTGTTTAATATTCTAGTTAAATTATATGTATCATTTAAATACTCTTCTATCATTTCTTCTTTTTTGCTATCTTTTTTCTCCTCTTTACTCTCTACAGTAATTTCAGGTTTTTCTATAAATTGTTTTATTGGAAATAGCATTGGTTCTTCTTTTGCAATAGTATAGAACTTTTCATCTGCATTAATTGCTTTTTGTATTGTTAATGCTGCTTTATCTTTTTGATTTTTCATCATATATATTTTCGTTAATTCATAATATGATTTAGCTTCTTTTTCCTTATATGTACTATTTAGGAAATATGTTTCTGCCATATCAAAATCCCTATATAATAAGGCTATTTGTCCTAATCTAAAATATGCATTATAATGTTCCCTATTTATTTCTATAACTTTTTCAAAGCATTTTTTTGCTAAACTAAATTCATTTGTTTTTACATATGCAATTCCTAAATTATATATAAGGTCTTCTTTGTTTTCGTGTATTTTTAATGATTTATTTATAAAATTTATAGCTTTTTTATATTCTTCTGTTTCAATTAATAATTCTGCAAGCATTTGAGTTGCTGCATAGTGCTCTGGTTTTACTTTTAATAAATTGTTTAACATTTGTATTGCTTGCTTATTTCTTCCTAAATCTTTAAGCAAAAGTGATATTCTATAATATGATTTATAATCATTTCGTTTTATTTCTAAGGTTTTAACATATTCTTCTATTGCTTTTCTCATGCCACCTTCTTTTTCGTAAATTTCAGCAAGCATTTTATGAGCATAATAACTATCTGGATATTTCGTGCTTAATAGTATTAAATTTTCTTTTGCCTTTTTATCCCTATCTAAAATTATATAAATTTTACAAATACACACATGCATCATTTCTGAAACATTTATATTTTTGTATTCAAGTAAAAAAACTAAAATAGGTACTATAATAGAAAATGTATAAATAATTGCTTTAAAAAATACAGAATTTAGTAGTCCAAAAATAATTTGGATAAAATTTATAAGTATTCCTATTGCTTGAATTACTAAAATTATAATATAATTAGTGTCATTCTTTTTTATCATTTTGAAAAAGAATATATAAATAAAAAGTATAAAAGAAACTAATGTTACAAGAATTTTTTCTAACATATTTTTCCCCTATTTATTAAATTTTTCTTTATAATTTCTTATTGATTTTTCAATAATTTCTTCTGCTTCTGTTCTTCCTAAAAATTCTTCAACTTCTGTTTTCTTTCCCTCTAATTGTTTATATACTTCAAAAAAGTGTTTTATCTCACTCGATATATGTTCGGGTAACTCAGTTACATCATTGTACATATTTAAAAATGGGTCCTTTTTTGCTACTGCAATTATTTTTTCGTCTTTCTTATCCCCATCTATCATTATTAAAACACCTATTGGATAACATTCTACTAATGTAAGTGGTATAATATCTTCTTGACATAAAACTAAAACATCTAATGGGTCATTATCATCTGCATATGTTCTTGGAATAAATCCATAATTGGCTGGATAATGTGTTGCTGTATATAATACTCTATCTAATTTAAGCATACCAGTTTCCTTGTCCAATTCATATTTATTTTTACAACCTTTTGATATTTCTATTACTCCTATAAAATCATCTTTTTTTATTCTTTCTTCTGCTATATCATGCCATATGTTCATTTTTTGTTTCATCTCCTTAGTTCTTATTATTTTATTACATTTTTTTTATAATGTCTATAAATTTTAAAAATAAATTGTAGTTTGTATGTTACTGCTTCTCAGCCTACCTTTTGTATGATTTTTTTTAAAGATCAAACTCTCCAAG
>CAMEUC010000121.1 GCA_945937855.1 uncultured Clostridium sp.
ACTCAAAATATATATTTTTCAAAAGTTTGTGACATATGATTGACTAACCTACAAAAGTATTACTTTGATTTGAAAATAATGTATTGACTTTTAAAAACTTACTTGGTAAAATATGAAATTATAAATGTCATATTTTGTAAAAGGAGTTCATAAAATGTCAGATAATATTATTTTTATAAAAAACCAAACAGATGAACAATATTTTAAATCATTAAAAAAGGTTCAACAATCCCCAGAATATATACAAAATCAAAAGCAGATTGACTGTATTTCAAAACTTTTAGTAGAACATGCTGATGTTCCACAAATGTTAATTGATTGGCTAATTGAATCTGTTCAAGAAAATGTTGCTCTTGAATATGAAGCTTCAGTATTTCAAAATAAAACATATTGATTTTCAATATGTTTTTTTATTCAAAAACTGTTCACTTATTCACTATTAACTACAAATTGCTAAATTTGCACTTATGGAGCTTCCAGGGAGAATCGAACTCCCGACCTACAGGTTACGAATCTGTTGCTCTACCATCTGAGCTATGGAAGCACGTGTGTATGGACGCTATTAATATAGCGTCCTATAATTTTATTCGAAATGTCTACCTCTTGATTTTATTTTATCTTCTTCTTGGTCTTTTTCTTCAATTTTTGTTTGCTCTTGTTGTAAATCAACAGGTGCTTCTGTAACTTGAGTCGCTGAATTATTCATTCTAGTTATTTCTGCAACTTTTTTTACTAACATACGATATTTTTTATAGTCAATAATTAGATATACAGATAATCCTCCTAAGCATGCACTGCATAACATTAATGCTCCCATTATAATTTTATATTGGTTTTCTGCATACCAAGTTGTAATTGTTCCTGTTATACCCTTAAACCAATTTTTTATTCTTCCCATTAGTGTTACTACTGGTTCTTTTTCTTTATTTACTGTAATTTTATATGTTAATACTTCGTCCTCTTCTTCTTCACTTTCTGATGGCATTGTAACAGTTATTGTTATTGTATTTGCTCCTTCAACCAACTCTTCATTTCCTGTTATTTCTATTTTAGCTTGTTCTAAATTTGCTAGTACTTCTACTTCTAATTTAGATATTAAATATGATAGGTCATTTAAAGAATATTCAAATATTTCTGTGCTAAATTCTGGATTTAATAATAATTCTTGTCTGTTTCCTTCTTCATCTGTATAATAGATTTTTATGTATTGTACATTTAAACCTTCTCTATCACGTGTTACATTTATTACATAATTTGATGTCGTTCCATCTTCTGCTGTTACTACAACAGTTATTACGTTTTTACCTATCACTAATTCTTCAGTTGCTCCTTCGATTTTGTAGCTTGCTTTTGAATTATTAACTGTTGGTGTTACTGTAACTTTTGTTATATCGTTTGTAACCCTTAGGCTATATTCTCTAGTATTCGCATCAAATGTTGGATAAAGTTCATATCCTTCAATTGTTAATTCTTTTAATGTTGAATCATTTGATTTTTGTTCTTCTGGTTTTGCGATGGTTGATGAATTATTGCTACTTCCAGAATTGTTACTACTGCTTGAACTGCCACTATTTGTTGTTGAACCACTATTATTGTTGTTTGAAGGTGGATTTGTCGGTGTTACTGGGGCAGGATTAGATACTGTAATAGAACATGTTCTTGTTCCTGTCACATCATTTAAATCTGTATCTGTTACATCTACAGCTTTTATATTAATATTCGCACTTCCTGCTCCTTTAGCTGTTATTGTTATTGTTGTACTAGAATTGTCTAACCAGACTGATGATGTACTAACTGTTGCTACACTTGAATTTGAAGATGATATAGTAAATTGTCCTGCACAATTAGAAGCCGATACAGTAATAGTAGTTGTTCCCCCTGTAGTTAAACTTGCTGAACTTTTGCTTATTGAAAAATTTCCTACCGCTTCTATATTAAGCGGTAATAGTATTGATATCACTGAAAATAAACATACCAATAATAAAATTTTTATATTTATTTTTTTCATAACGTTTTTCCTCCGTATTATAAAGTAATTGAAGCTGTTCCCATTATATAATTTTTTATTATCATATAATCTTTTGATTTTATCTCATTGTCTTTGCTTACATCTGCTGCTTTTTTCTGTGCTTCATTTAAACTTAATGTACCCATTATATAGTTTTTAATCATCATATAATCTTTTGATTTTACTTCTCCATCTCCACTAACATCTCCCAATACTACTAAAGTATATGTATTATTGTTTAATGTTACTGTTGCTCCTGTTCCACAAACACTACCAGTAAGCGTTGCTCCTTCTATATCTGTTATTTTAGTTCCTGGTGCAATTATTAAATTGTTACCCTCTATTTTGTAATTTTCTGTTGGTTCTGTAGGCTCTGTAGGAGTTGATGGTTCACTTCCTATTTCTTTTAAATATTCTGATGCAATATATCCTTGTGTTCCATCCGATAATTTTACTCTATACCAGCAGTAGTTATTTACTTTATATGACATTTTGTCTATAACTGTAAGCTTCATTCCACTTGATAAAGTTTGTTTTATTGTTGTTCCAGTTGTTCCTGGTCCATTTCTTAAGTTTACATCTGTAGAAGTTTGCATTTCTTCATTTACAGTTACAATATCACTAACTGGTGTTAAATATTGTGATCCATCTGTATCTGTTCTTGCAGAATACCCAACAATAATTCCTGTCCCTGTATCATAAACAACTTTATCCCAGTACCTACCATCATCAGACATTGCTACTGCTTTTTCTATTCTTAATAATATTGTTCCCTTATCTGCTGAGCCAATGATACTTCCAGCACTTGATGCTGATTGCCTAATTTTCAATGCAGAATAAGAAGTTGTTACTTTTACGTTTTCAGTTACAATATCCATTGTTACTGCATTTGGCATAGGTGATATTGTTTGTGGCATATTTTCATAAACAGGAATTATAAAATTAAAGCTGCAATCTAACATTCCTAAGTCTCTGTAAGCCACATATGTACTATATCCTTCTGAATATGGAGCTGATACATTTTGCATATATTGGTGAGAATATAATCCTCCTGCACTATCTACTTGATATTTTTCTAAATACAAACAATCTTGATAATTTTTAATATAATCTGATGCTAAAAAAGCTGCTCCACCTTTTATTGCAAGTTCTGGAGTTGTCCAACTCTCTTTTTTAGCATAAGTCAAACCATTTTTTATAATTGCAGCAGAATCTCCCCCCGTAGCTCTTATATTAAAATAATTATAATATCCTACTAAATCTGTGCAAGTATTTCCACTATCATCTGTGTATTTATAGTTACCATTAACTAAACCACTTGTGCCATCTCCTTGTTCTTGTTTTACCCTAGATGCCAAGTGATATGGGCTAACTCCTGCCTCTTGGGCTGCCTCCATAATTATTTGTGCATATGATTTATTAATTGTTTGTGTATTTCCTGCTGTATCTATATATGTAACAGTGTCTCTATCCATGAAAGTACCTTTTAATATTCTTTTTACACCATCTATTGTTTGTGTAGATGCATCATAAGATAAAGTTTCAAATGCAAATATGTAACTTTCATTTAGCCAATTTCTAACATCCATATAATACGCTACTGTAGATTTTGATGCACAGTGCCAAGTTCCATTATCATATGCTTTTAACCCACAAGTTCCACATAGCCATGGAAGTGAACTGGTTTGCACTAAGCTTCTTCCATGTAATGCTTCTGTTTCATTATATATAACTGTACTCCAATCTAATCCTGTATATAAGATTGTAAAAGTCCAATTTGGGTGAGATTTCTTTAGTTCATTTATTAAACTTGCAACTCCTGGATAATTTGATTGTGTTAAATTATCTAAATTTGTCTCTCTCTTTCTAACTGTAGCTGCATATATTTTATTATTTATAACAATTCCTAGTATATAGTATATCAATATAGTAATTATTAAGATGCTACATACAATTTTCTTATTTTTTCCCATATTTTTTCTCCTGTATACTAAATATTTTAGACATTTATAGTATATCGTATCGAAAAAATATAGTCAAGGAAATTTAGCAAAAATAAATTGGTAATTTGTGGGCAAAAAAAAAAAGATGGTTTTCCATCTTTTTTTTATTGTATACCATATTTCTTTTTAAATTTATCTGCTCTACCACCTGTTGTTTCTCTTTTTATGTTACCTGTCCAGTATGGATGGCATTTAGAACAAACATCTACTTTTAAATCTTTTTTTGTAGAACCAACTTCCATTACATTACCACAAGCACATGTAATTGTTGTTTTTTCAAAATTTGGATGTAATCCTTCTTTCATTTTAAGTATTCACCTCTTCCTTACTCTTTTTAACAAAACTTTATATATTTTATCATATTTGTTTTTATTTTGCAAATTAATTTAGTTTTTTTCTTCTAATTTTTGTATTGTTGATATTTTTGTTTTAACAGCTTCTATTGTATCATCAAAAGAAACTACTTTTAGTAGTTTTGATATGCCATTTATTAAACATAGTACTATTAAAATTATTAATCCGATTTTTTTCCAATATTTGGCTAACATTTTTATCACCTACATTTTTTATTACTTTATAATTATACTTTTATTTATGCATTTTGTCAATATTTATGTGAATTTTTGTGCATACTACAAATAAATAAATTGTAATTTAGAGAAGTGCGAAGTGGGTCACACCTCTAAATTACAATTAAAAAAAATCGAGGTGTATTATGAAAAAATTTTTATTTATTTTTACTTTTAT
>CAMEUC010000122.1 GCA_945937855.1 uncultured Clostridium sp.
TTGGATTTATCCCTATTTCTGATTTTAATATTTCTTTTTCTATTTCTTTTAAAATACTAGCATCCCATGGTTGTATTACTATTAATCTTGCCTCTGGAACTGATATTCCTGCTACTTGGTTTATTGGTGTTGGTGTTCCATAATAGTCTATTTTTACCTTGTTTAATATTGCAGGGTTTGCTCTTCCTGCTCTTACTTCTGCTAAGCTTTCTGCTAAAGCATTTACTGTTTTGTTCATTTTTTCTTCAATATGGTTAAATTCCATTTTAGTTCCTCCTTAAAAATTTTCAATATTTTTTAAATAAATCAAAATTAGTATATTGCTAGGCAAAATTATAACAAAATACCGGAGGTGTGCTGGTGCACATCGAGGATTTTTGTTATAATTTTAACGACGCAAGATGCTGATTTTCATTTATTTAACTAATGTACCTATTTTTTCTCCCCTAATAATTCTCACAATATTTTCTGGGTCATCTATTCCAAATACAACTAATGGAATATTATTATCCATACATAATGATGTTGCTGTTGAATCCATTACTTTTAATTGCTGATTTAATACATCTAAATATGTAATTTCATCATATTTTATTGCATTTGGATCTAATTTTGGATCTGCTGAATATACCCCATCACATGTTTTTGCAAGCAATATTGCTTCTGCATCAATTTCTGCAGCTTTAAGTGCCGCTCCTGTATCTGTTGTAAAAAATGGACTTCCTATTCCACAAGTAAATATTACAACTTCTCCATTTTCCAAATGTTTCATTGCATTTCTTTTAGTATATGGTTCTGCTATTTTTATCATGTCAATTGTTGTTTGGACTATTGCGTTAGTTCCTTTCGACTTTAAGGCATCTTGCAAAGCTAATCCATTAATTGTTGTTGCAAGCATTCCCATGTAGTCTGATGTAGTTTTTTCCATTTGATGCCCATATCTTCCTCTCCAAAAGTTTCCTCCTCCAACTACTATTGCAACTTCTACTCCCATTTCCACAATTTCTTTTACTTTATCACAAATTCGTCCTAAAGTCTCTACATCTATCCCGTTCTTTTGTGTTCCTGCAAGTGCTTCTCCACTAAGTTTTAATAGAACTCTTTTATATGCTACCTCCATAACATCCTCCTTAAATTTTACTTTTGTTATTCTATCACAAATTATATACAAAATAAAAGGGGTTTTAAATATTTTTTTATAGTTTAAACATTTTTATTTTAATCCCAAAATTTTCTATTTCATGCAAACAATAATGTGATAATAAAGCTCTCTATAAAATAGAGAGCTTTATCTTGCTATAACTCTACAACAGAATCTCCTCTATTGTAAGCATCCAGCAATTTTTCTTTTAATTGTTTATAACGTTGAATTGAACTTCTTCTGTCCGACCAATAAATGCAATTGTATCTATATTCATCATCTTGATACATAAGATTGTAGGTTCCTAAAAGGCAATTAATCCATACGTCTTTTAAGTTAACAATTTCAATGTGACCATAATCTGTTCGAACAGTGATACGATGCTCTGCTGGTGTTAAGCCTTTTCGTTTTAACATATCAAAACCTCCTTAAAATAATTATTTTACTTTTGATGTCTATATATCGACCTGTAAAACAGGATTATAAAAATTAACATAATTATTTTAACACAAGTTTATCTGTTGTTCAAGTTTTATGTTAAAACTCTTCCTCTGTAATATTGCCATTTTCATTTATTAAAACAGTTATCTTTTTTTCTGCTTCTTCTAAAAATTTGTTACAGTCTTTTGATATTTTCATTCCTTCTTCAAATTTTTTTATTGAATCATCTAAATTCAAATCTCCTTTTTCTAGTTCTTGAACTATCTTTTCTAAATTTTCCATACTTGTTTCGAAATTTAATTCTTTCATAATTTCCTCCAAATTTTATATTTTGCCCTTTGATTGATCTTATTTGGGCAGGGACAGAGCCCTGCCCCTACAACTCACACATCACACATCTATTCAATATCGAATGTTCCTGTTTCTATATCTACATAATACCAATACAATGCTTTTGTTGTAGCTTTTTCTCTTACACAAATTATATATCTTCCAGTTTCATCTTTCCCATCATAGCTGAAATAAACGGTCTCATCTTCTCCCCAGTTTGCCTCTACTATTTGTTTTGCTTGTTCTTCTGGAGCATCTTTATCTTTTCCTTCTGCCACGTTATTTTCATTAACTTCATTTTTTTCTGTTTCTGATACCACTGTGTTATTTTCCTCTAGTTTATTTTCTTCATCTGTTTTATTAGTATTTTCTAATATGTTTGCTACTGTTTGTTCTGTTTTATCCTTTTCTGTAATTTTTTTTGCTACAAATATTCCTGCTATTATTAAAGTGATTATTATCAAAATACATAATATTTTCTTTCCCATATTTTTTACCTCCGTTTTATTGTAGTGTTGGTTTCCAACCCCACCTTGGGCAAGTACAGAGCCTTGCCCCTACATTTACATTATTTTTGCTTGTTTTTCTCCATCACAGAATTTTAAATCTATCACATCATTTGTTTTTAAGCTTTTTGCAGTTTTTAATATTTTACCTTTTTCTTCTGCTATACAATATCCTCTTGTTAATGTTTTTAAAGGACTTAATGCATCTAATTTAGATATAAGTTCTATTTCTTTTTTTTGATTTTCTTTTAATTTCATTTTTATTATGTTTTCTAATTTTTTTA
Organism: uncultured Clostridium sp.; assembly: GCA_945937855.1. Classification (GTDB taxonomy): domain Bacteria; phylum Bacillota; class Clostridia; order TANB77; family CAG-508; genus UMGS1933. Next base: position 2,703 of record CAMEUC010000122.1, read on the forward strand.
TTTCTATATCAACATTTAAATATTGTTCATTTATTTTTTGTAGTGGTGCTGTAAACACTCTTGATGCCATTGCTTTATTATATCTTAGCTTCATAAATTCTATTTTTTTCTTCAAAGCCGTCTTATATCTATTTTGATATGTTAATAATTTTATTTTTATTTCATTTACATCTGCTTGCGCAATTTCAGCTGCTGCAGATGGTGTTGGCGCTCTTAAATCTGAAACAAAATCTGATATTGTAAAATCGGTCTCATGTCCTACAGCTGATATTATTGGAATTTCAGAATCATATATAGCTCTTGCAGTAACTTCCTCGTTAAAAGGCCACAAATCTTCAATTGAGCCGCCTCCTCTTGCAAGTATTAATACATCAGCTAATTTTTGTTCATTCATTACTCTAATAGCTTCTGCAATTTGTTTTTCTGCTCCAGGTCCTTGGACTGGTACTGGATATAGTTTAATGTGTACATTTGGATTTCTTCTTGTTGATACATTAATTATATCTTTTATTACTGAACCTGTCTTAGATGTAAGTACTCCTATTGTTTTTGGCATATAAGGAATTTTTTTCTTATGATTTATATCAAACAGTCCTTCTTTTTCTAGTTTGTTTTTTAATTCCTCATATTTTTTATATAAATCCCCAATTCCATCTTCTTGCATAGCTTTACAATATATTTGGTAAACTCCGGTCTCTTTCAAAAACGGCTACTGTCCCTAAAACCAATACTTTCATTCCATCTTTTGGCATAAAATTTAAAGTAGCTGTATAAGTTTTAAACATTATGCATTTTATTAAAGAATTTTCATCCTTTAAAGTAAAATACATATGTCCTGTATAGTGATGTTTAAAATTAGATATTTCTCCTTTCACATATACATTGTTTAAAAACTCATCTTCTGCTACTTTATTTTTCATATATTTATTTAAATCGGTTACTGTCATTGCTACAGGTTTCATATATTCTCCTTAACAACACTTGCTAAAATTCCATTTACAAATACAGGTGCAGTATCTTCTCCATATTTTTTTGCAAGCTCCACTGCTTCATTTATAACTACTTTAAATGGAATTTTTGCATATATAATTTCATAAATTGCAAGTTTTAAAATTGCAAGTGTAACTTTAGAAATCCTTTCTATTTTCCAATCCTGTTTTAAATTTTTTTCAATTATTATTGTTATATTTTCTAGATTTTCTTTTACTCCTCTTGCAACATTTAAAATATATTTTTTTGCTTCTTTATCTTGTATTTCATTATTTTCCAAAAATAAATCAATTACATTTTCATTGTTTTCTTTTTGAACTTCAACTTGATATAGAAATTTAAATGCCATGTCTCTTGCTTCAGACCTATTCATTTTGTTCCTCCATTATAATTTATCAATAAATTCTTTTATTCTTATTTTTACTAACTCTTTATTATGTTGTATATAATTACCAACATACATTCCAATAAAAATTATTATTACAGCAATAATAACTTTATATATATGTAATAGTAAAGCAAGTATTGCAACTAAAGCTCCAATTATTGCTCCTTTATACTTTGAAAGAAACTCTTTAAAACTCTCCATATTACATCCTCTTTTCCATTACTTCAGCAAATAAGATTTATTTGCCTAATATTATTCTTTTACAACATTTTCTTTTTTCACATTTATATTTTTTATTCTTATATTTACTTCTTTTATCTCTAAATCCAAAGATTTTTTCACTTCTTCTTTTATATTTGATTGAATTTTAGATGCCAAATCTTTAATAACTACCTCTGAATATACTGATAATGTAATAAATATACTAATTTTATTTTCTCCATCTACATCCACTCTAACATTTGAGTTTTCTATGCTATCAAAATTTTTAATAACTGCCGTAGATAAATTTTCTATAGTATCTTTAGATACTAATAATTTACCATTTTCATTTTCTAATAGTATTCCCTCTTTAGTTTTTTCTTTTGAATATGAACTAAGGAAAATACATTTTAATGCTAATAATGCAAGTAATATTGCTAAAGTAAGCGCTATAGGTCCTCCAACTTCATTTG
>CAMEUC010000123.1 GCA_945937855.1 uncultured Clostridium sp.
AAATATTTTGAGTATCTAATACAATCTTTCCATTTAGTTTATCTAAGTTTTCTTTTATTTCATTATGTTTTACCATTATTATTACTAGGTCTACATCATCTAAGAATTTGTCTAAATCATGATATTGATTTTTAACTATATCCTTTTTTATATAAGGATCATATACTTTTAATGGTTCTGCTAAATGTGTTGCTTGATGTTCTAATAATTGTAATGTTGGACTTTCTCTAAAATCATCAACATTTTCTTTATATGTTAATCCATAAATTCCTACTCTTTTATAATCTTCAAGTCCATTTTCCTTCATTATACTGGCTGTTCTTTCTAAAACATATTCAGGCATTGAATCATTAACCTTCATAGATTCCCATATTACTTTTGTTAAAGATGGATAATCTCCTACTAAAAACCATGGATCAACAGAAATACAGTGTCCTCCAACTCCTGGTCCAGGATTTAATATATTTACTCTAGGATGCATATTGCATATTTTTATAACCTCGTATACGTCCATATCATTATATCTACAAATTTTAGCTAATTCATTTGCGAAGGCAATATTTACAGCTCTAAAAGTATTTTCTATAACTTTTGTAGTTTCTGCTGTTTTTATATCTGTAACAACAACTTGTCCATCTGTTACTTTTCTATAAATATTGGCAATCTTCTCTCCAATCTCTTTATTATCTGCACCAATTGTTCTAGAATTATGTGCTAACTCATAAATCATATTTCCTGGTATAATTCTTTCCGGTGCATGTACTAAATTTATATCCTCTCCTATTTTAAATCCATTCTCCTCAATAATTGGTCTTACAAATTTATCGATAGTTCCTGGTGATACAGTAGACTCTATTACAACAATTGCTCCTTTGTTGCAAGCCTTCATAACACTTTTTACCGCTTCACATACATATATTGCATCCACTTTTTTACTAAATTTATCATATGGTGTTGGAACTGCAACAATATAAACATCAGTATTTTGATATTCTGTTGTAAATCTTATTCCTTTTTTCAATGCCTCTTGAAATAATTCATCTAATCCTTTTTCCTCAAAAGTAGTTTTCCCTTGATTTAAAGTATCAACTAGTTCTTTATTATAGTCTGTTCCTACTACCTCTACTCCATTTTTTGCCATCATTAAGGCTGTTGGCAAGCCTATGTAACCTAATCCTACTACGTTAATTTTCATTTTTATTACTTCCTTTCACTTTTTTATTTATCACTTTTATAAATTCCATAATAAAAGCTTTATTACTTGCAATTACATATATTATTGTAACAAATAAAACTAAACATGATAATATCATATTTTTGATATAATACGATACAATTGTTACTATCAACATAGCAACTGTACTTATAATAATACTCATTTTTATTTTTATGTTCATATATTTTTTAACATCAAAGTATCTAAAAATCATCATTGCAAAGTATGCAATTGCCGTTGAAAATGCTGCCGCATAGAGTCCTATTTTTTTTACTAATAGTAAATTTATAACAATATTTATTATTGCTGCCATTACTGATGTCTTTGCAACTTCTTTTGTTTCTTTTTTTGCAATATATATAACACTATATAAACCTACTACAACATTAAATAATGTTGCTACCATAAGTATTGGAATATATGAATATGCTTCCATATAATCACCTTTTACTAAATGAGAAAATATTAAAGGTAAACAAGCAATTATACCAATACATATGCTAGAAAAGAACTTAAACATATTGTTAATTGTATTCGCAAAGAATTCATCTCTATCATCATCATTTATATGCATTGCTGCGGACTCTGTCCAAGATAAATTAAATAAATTATAAATCGTAATAAATATTCCAGAAAATTTATTTGCTACAGAATATATTCCATTAGCAGATACACTTATTAAAGAAGAAATTATAGTTCTATCTGAAGCATTAACAATCCACCAAGAAATTGAATTTGGAATCATTGGCATAGAATATTTATACATTTCTTTAATTATTTTATTACTTTTATCTTTTTTAAATTTTATGTATTTATATACTTTTAATTTTATCAAAATGAACAAAAAGCATACTATATTTGCAATTAAATTTGAAATTAGTATACCATATGCTCCAAATTTTAAAATTGCAATGAGGAAAACATTTAATATTACTGCTAAAGCACCAGATATTACACTACCTTCACTATATGTTTTGTTATCTCCAAGCCCTCTTGCAATTTGCAACATTATTGATGATAAGATACATACAATTACATTGCTTAAAAGGAAATATTTATATGATAGATTAATATAATTAACTACTGCCAAGTATATAATTGAATATATTATAATATGTATTATTATATATTTAAATACACTTGCTATAATTCTAGTTTTTGCTTCTTCATCATCTCTTGCATCTATTAAAAATCTAAAAACAGCATTTTCTAATTGCAACGTAACTATAGGTACTAATAAAGATATATATGTATTTAATAAATCTACTGTTCCCAGGTCTCCTGTTTCTAAATAAGCTGTATATAATGGCAACAAGAAAAATGATATAAATTGTGTACATATTTTTCCAATGGTTATTATGACTGTATTTTTTGCTAATTCTTTATTTTTATCCATTTTTTCTCCTAACTATTTTTGTCATTTTTCGTTTTACTCTTTCTATATTTAATAATAATATATATTTCTTTGAAGTATGTTTATATCCTTTTTCAATATAGTCCATCCAAAAATTATTATATTTTTTTGGCATTTCAGTTGGTCTTATTAAATTAGGCTGTAGGCAGTCTTTTGAATTGCTTTCTGCAATTTCAAATTTATCTTGAATCTTTTGAAATATATCTTCTCCTTGACTAGTATTTAAAATAACTAAAGACACTCCTTTGTTATCGTCAAAGTTATTTATATTCTTCTTTATCCCCCAAAAATCGCCAAGTGTTATATCCGCTACTCTGTTCATATTAGAGAATTTACAATTAAAGCAACTTTCTCTTAATGTAAAATTCTTTATAAACAATTTATAATATATATCGCTTGATAATTTTTTGATATATTTTTTTCTATCTTCAAATTCAACTAAAAAATTTTGAGGTTCTTTTTCATTTTTATATCTAAAATTTATATTTTTTATCCTAGATTTATATTTTCTTTCTAATACCTTTTGATAATCATTAAATACTTTAGGTGAAGGTACTCCATGGCACACTATATCACAAGTTATTAATTTTTCTTTATTTATGTTATTCAAAGCACTTAATAATCCTGCAATTTGACAAGGAGTGCCTGAATATAATACATATCTATCTTTTAATAATTCGTTTTTTACTTCTTCATATGTGTTATTAACATCACTCTGAACATATTTAGAAGTTTGTAATAGTTTTATTTGTTTAATATCTTCTATTTTTATATGTTTAGCTTTTTTTTCTTCATCAAAAGCTACTCCAAAAACACATCCATTTTGTTCTTGAATGATATATTTAGCCAATTCTCCAAAAACTCCTCCAGAAGAACTTTTTAATCTGGTATCCAAGTTTTTATTTTTGGCTGCATATACCTTTTGATTTTCTATCTGATTTTTATGTGAATTTTTAATTGGGCAAACCTTTGCACACATTCTACAATTAACACATTTTCCCTTGTCTATTAAAGGATATTTAAATCCTTTTTCATCTTGCATCATTGTAATTACTCCTTTAGGGCAAATACTATAGCATGCTGAACAGCCTGTACAATCTTTTTTTTCTTTATATACTTGTTCCATTTTTTCTCCTTAATTAAGCATTTCCTGTAAATTTTCTATAGATTTTTCTCTTTCTTTTTCTATTTGTCTATTAACATCTGTCCAATTTATTTTTTGTATATTATTTATATCAATTTTTTCTTCATTTCTATTAGATAAATTACAAATATTAATTAAATTCTCTATTCTACTATTTCCATTTTTTGCTTTATTAGAAAGTTGATAGAAGAACTCTTTGTTAAAGTTTATTGAAAATGCTATTCCATGAAAAGAATTTGTCACCACATAATTAGCATTTCTAATTAGCCACAAAAACGCTTCAGGTCCTGCAGTAGTAATATTTTTCATTCCAAATTTTCTTCTGTTTCCATAGTTTATTAGTATAATTTTCATTTTTAATTTTTTAGATAATTTTTTGACAAATTCATAATTTTGTTTTGTAGGAGAAACAAAATAAGCTAATATGTAATTTGATGGTATGTTATGCTCATATTTTCTTTCTATTTTCTCCCACTGGTTCTTATTTAGCAATAATGTTGGGTCTAATACTACGTTTACCGTTTTGTTTGTTAGATTTTCAATAATTTCTTTTCCCTTTTTTTCTCTTACAGTAATCTTCGAATATTTCTCAAATAATTTTTTACATTTTTCACTGTATTCTTCTGGTATTTCGGATTGCCCAAAACTAGAAGCATATGAAAATTTTTTGTTATCATCTTTTACAAACTCTAGTAAATAGTTATAGTCTTCACCTGTTAATTTCAAATTCCAAACTTGGTCACTTCCAGTTATGAATTTATCATATTCACTATTGGCTTCTATAATATTATTTTTATCATATTGTTTTTTACTTAATCTACAATTATTATTAATAAAATCTTTGAATTTATTGTATTTTATTTTATTTTTCCTATTAAATAGTATTGCTTTTATTAATGTTTTTAGATTTATTATTTTTTCTAAGGT
>CAMEUC010000124.1 GCA_945937855.1 uncultured Clostridium sp.
CTAAATCTTTAAATATTAATGTTGCTCTTTTATATGTTGCAAATCTTCTTGCAAACCCTATTGTTAAAGCATTTGGATTTAATTTTGATGTTATTTCTCTTATTTCATCATAACGCATACCAGAATTTTTTAATCTTTCAGTTACATTCTTCTTTACTAATTCAAGTAATTTTATTTTTCTCTCTTGGTGTTCTTTCCAAAGTCTTTCATTTGGAATATCTTTTATTTTTTCCCATGTTTTATTATCATATATTTTATCTTGCCAGTATGCTTCTAGATACTCGTTATATAGATTTTTCAAATTTGGTGCAAGCCATGAGCATGTATGAACTCCATTTGTTACATATGTTATTGGAGACTCCTTTGGTGATATTTCAGGCCATACTTCACTAAATAATTCTCTTGAAACTTCACCATGTAATTTACTTACACCATTTTTCTTTCCTGCAATTTTTAAAGCTAATATTCCCATATTAAAATGTGTTTTATTCTGTTCTTTTGGTTTCATTCCAAGTTCTAAAAATTCTTCTTTTGTAATTCCTAATTTTTCCCAATATTTATTAAAATATTTTTCTACTAATTCTACAGGGAAAATATCATTTCCAGCAGGTACTGGTGTATGTGTTGTAAATACTGTTTTTGAAGTAACTATGTCTTTTGCTATATTGAAAGAAACTTTTTTTTCTTCAATTATATTTTTTATTGTTTCTAAAACTAAAAATGAAGAATGTCCTTCATTCATATGATATACTGTAGGGTTTAAGCCTAATTCTTTAAGAGCAGTTACTCCTCCTATTCCTAAAACAATTTCTTGTTTTATTCTCATATCTTGATCTCCACCATATAGTCTTAAAGTTATTCCTCTATTTTCCTCTTTATTTTCTGGAATATCTGTATCTAATAAATATAAGTTAACTCTTCCTACGCATATTTTCCAAACCTTTATGTATATGGTCTCTTTGTCCATTTTTATATTTACAATTAAGTTTTCGCCTGTTTTGGTTTTTACAGGATATATAGGCATATTGTCTAAATCTATATCTTTGTATTGTGTTTGTTGTGACCCATTTCTATCTATTATTTGATGGAAATATCCATTTTTATATAATAATCCTACTGCAACTAAAGGAATACCTAAGTCACTTGCAGATTTTAGATGGTCTCCAGAAAGTATTCCAAGTCCTCCTGAGTATATTGGTAATGTTTCATCTAAGCCATATTCTGCAGAAAAATAAGCAATTAAATCATTTTTATTTTCTGGATATGTTTTATTAAACCAAGTATTTTTACTTTGCATATATGCCTTAAAATTATTAATATTTAATTCATATTGCTTTACTATTTTTTCATCTTTTGCTGCTTTTTCTAATTTTTCTTGGTCTACTAATTTTAGAAATTTTACTGGGTTTTTGTCACATCTTTCCCATAAATCTATATCAATTTGTTTAAATATCTTTAAAAATTCTGTATTCCATGACCACCATAAATTATTAGCAACCTCTCCTAGTTCCTCTATTTGTTTTGGTAGTTGTGGGTTTACTTTAACCTTATTAAAAATATACATTTTTAGCCTCCTTAGTTTTTCTTAATTAAATCTTATGTACCTAATTATGAACATATTTATTATCTACTAAAATTATTTTTTTGTCAATTAAATTTAAGTAAATAAGCAATATTTTACTGCACCTATTGCTGTCATATATTCTGAATTTTCCGGAATTATAAATTTTACATTATGTAATTTTTCTATTTTATCTAGCACTTGTCTTGCATATGGCATTTTGCTTATTTGTCCTATTGCTACAATATTTTTTATATTTGCACCTTTTGCTGCAAAAGCTGCCATTACTCCAATAGATTCAAATATCATATTTACAATCCCCTTAATAATATCTTCTTTTGTTGCTTGATTGCTTAATTTTCCAAAATTTGCAGCAGTAATATCTTTTGGTAATGTTTTTATTTCTTCTTTTGTAATATCTTTAATCATTAAATCTACATTTTCCAAATTGCCTTCTTTGGTTGCTTTATTAATTTCATCAAACTTTATGTTTGGAACTATTTTTCTGCATAAGTTTATTAATGTTCCTCCTCCCACACCTGTTCCTCCAATATGTTCAATTTCTTTGTTTTGACACTTTACAAATGCAGTTCCTGTTCCAATACTTGCTACTATATAGTTGTCATTTAAGCCTACTATTTTTCCTCCATTTGCTATTGCAATAAATTCAGGCACTTTTATAATTCCAATTTCAGAAAATTTTTCTTCTATATCACTTGTTCCTACTCCTGTTGCTACTATTTTTTCAACATTTTTTAAATTAAGATTATTTTCATTAATAAATCTTTGTAAAGCATTTGTTGGATTCATCTTCTCTAAAATAATCTTATTTTTTAGATTTAATTTTTCATCAACCTCTACAATTTTAATATTTGTTGTTCCTATGTCTATTCCTATGTAATTCATTGTTTTCCCTCCATTATGCTTTATTTTATAGAATATAATTCTATATGTCAATACAATTTTTATTTTAATAAATACACATAAAAAAAGAACGACCTATAAGCCGTTCTTTAAAATATTTGTTATCTTGTAAAATTATCTATTTCTTCTTGTATTTTATTTATAAAGTCTTCTACCTTCATTTGTCCAATATCGCCTTCTTTTCTTGAACGCACTCCGACTGCATTTGCCTCTATTTCTTTGTCTCCTATTATTAGCATATATGGTATTTTTTGAAGCTGTGCCTCACGTATTTTATAACCTATTTTTTCTTCCCTTTCATCTATTTCAGCTCTCAAACCTAGATCTTCAAATTGTTTTAACAAACTTTCAGAATATTCTTTATGCTTATCAGCTATTGGTAATATTCTTACTTGAACTGGTGCAAGCCATACTGGGAATGCTCCTGCAAAATGCTCTGTTATTATTCCTATAAATCTATCAAAAGAACCAAATATAGCTCTATGTATCATTATAGGTGTTTTTTTGTTTCCTTCTTTGTCTATATATGAAAGATTAAATCTTTGTGGTAATTGGAAATCTAATTGTACTGTTCCCATTTGCCATTCCCTTCCTAAGCAGTCCTTCATCTTTATATCTATTTTTGGACCATAGAAAGCTCCATCTCCTTCATTTATTTGGTAGTTGTCCTCTCCGCAAATTTCATTTAAGACTTTCTTTAAATCTGCTTCTGCTTTATTCCAAGTCTCAATTTCTCCCATAAAATCTTCTGGTCTTGTAGATAAGCTTACTTTATATTCTAGTCCAAATATTCCATATAGTCTGTCAGCTATTTCTAAGATATCTTTTATTTCACTTCCTATTTGTTCTTCTGTTACATAGTTATGAGAATCATCTTGTCTAAACATTCTTACTCTAAATAATCCATTTAATTGACCAGATTTTTCATTTCTGTGTATTACATCAACATCATTAAATCTTAATGGTAAATCTTTATAGCTTCTTAGTTTTGATTGATATATTTTTATTGAGTTTGGGCAGTTCATTGGTTTTAATGCTTGTTCATTACCATCTGCATCTGTTAAAACAAACATATCTTCTTTATAGTGGTCCCAATGTCCAGATGTTTTCCAAAGCACACTACTATTTAATTGTGGTCCAGAAAATTCTTGATATCCTCTTTTTTTATGTTCTTTTCTCCAAAAGTCAATTAGGGTATTCATTATTGTAAATCCCTTTGGCATCCAATATGCCATACCTGGGGCTGTTTCATCAAAGAAAAATAATTCTAGTTCTTTTCCTAATTTTCTATGGTCTCTTTTTTTAGCTTCTTCTATCATATTTACATATTCATCTAATTCACTAGCCTTTGGGAAAGATATTCCATAAATTCTTTGTAACATTTTATTTTTTTCATTACCTCTCCAATATGCTCCAGAAGATGAAAGTAGTTTTACTGCTTTTACTTTACCTGTACTAGTTAAATGTGGTCCTGCACAAAGGTCTGTAAAATCTCCTTGCTTATAGAAAGATATTTCTTCTCCTTCTGGTAAGTCATTAATTAATTCTTGTTTATATGGTTCATTTTTCATAAGCTCTAACGCTTCTTTTCTTGGTAAGCTAAATCTTTCAATCGAAATATCCTCTTTTATTATCTTTTTCATTTCCTTTTCTAATGCTTCTAACATTTCTGGCGTAAATGGCTTATCTGTATCAAAATCATAATAGAAGCCATTATCAATAGATGGTCCTATTGCAAATTTCATTTCTGGATATAGCCTTTTTACTGCTTGTGCTAATATGTGTGATGTTGTATGCCAGTATGCTTTTTTACCATTTAAACTATCAAATGTTAATATGTTTAATGTACAATCTTCATTTATAACTGTTCTTAAGTCTTTTACTTCTCCATTTACTTCTCCACAAGTTGCAACTCTTGCTAATCCTTCGCTAATTTTTTTTGCAATTTCTAGTATTGAAAGTCCTTCTTCTACTTCCATTTGTGAATTGTCTTTTAATGTGATTTTTATCATAAAATTTCCTCCTTTTTACTTCTGCCATCCGCCAAATCTCATCAGGATTATATATTTTATTTTTATCACTGCCCCATCCAAGAAAATGTAATTCACTTCGTT
>CAMEUC010000125.1 GCA_945937855.1 uncultured Clostridium sp.
GGAAAATGTCCTAAGTGTGGCAACAATATTGTATTAAAAAAATCGTTTTATGGTTTTCAAATTCCGATTTATAAGTAGGGTATTTTATTTACCCTACTTATATTTTACAATTCTAAATCGTAGTCATCTCTTGATTTTTCTTTATTTAAATCTATTTTTTCACTTTCTTCAATTTTACTTAGACCAATATCCATATATTCCATTATTTTTAATTCTCTTTGTATTAATTCTGGGTTTTCTACATATTTATCATAATTTTTTCTAAAATGTTTTACATTTTTTAAGATTCTTTCTGGAGGAACTTTGTTAGAAAGTTGATACATTACAAAACTAACAGTTGCAACAATTTTAAAATTAAATATTTTATCGGCTATTTTGTTCCAAAAAGAAGGTTTATCTTTTTCTTGTTCAATAGTTGTATTTTGCATTTCAATTATTCGAGCATTATTTATTTGTTTTTCTTTTTCAAATTCTTCAGCAAGTTGTTTTCTTTGCTTTTTATGGTGTAGTTCTAATTCTGCGATACTTTCTTCAATATAATTCTTTTTTCCTTTTAAGTTTTCTATCTGCATTTCAAGTTCTTCTAGTTTTTCGTTTTCAGACATTGCTCTATTTTGACACATTTGAATAAATTTAGGATCTTTTTTTAATTCATTTTTTATTATTTCAATTTCTTCTTCTATGATATTTTCTTTTTGTTCAACAGGAATTTGTTCTATAACAGATTTCTTTATTTCTTCAGTAGGATTTTGTATAAGTTCAACTATAGCCTTTTCTTTTATTTTTTCTTCATTTTTCAGTTGCTCAACAGTTTTATTTCCTTCTGCAGTTGCTCCATTTAAAATATTAACCTTTGTCTGCAGTTTGTTTTCTAAATATTCTTGCATTTCAGGGTGTATTTGCTTTAATTCCACCTTATTTATACATTGTTTTGCATTTACTTTATATTCTTGTTTCTTTTTATCAAATATAACAGGAACAAAGCAAAAGTGCATATGTGGACTTGTTTCGTCTAAATGTACATAAGCAGAAACAACATTGCCTTTACCATATCTATTCGCCATAAAGTTATATGCTTCTCTAAAAAACAATGCTTTATTTCCTTTGTAATCTGTAGGCATAGTAATAACCCAAGAAACGAGCCAATTAACATCTTTTCTTTTTAGCACCTTAAATTCTTCACATCTCTTTTTCATAAATTCATAGTCAGTCATTCCTGTATGCTCTGGTGCAAGATTATAATTTAAATAAGTTTTTGAATGGTCTATTTCTTGATTTTTGTAAGTCCTATTTGGATCACTTCTATCACAATGCACCAATATATTACCAGACTGATTTCTTGTAAATTTTTCACAATTCATTTTACCACCTCCAGCGACCAACTATATTATAACACAAAATTTTTGGTGTAGCAAGTTATACCAAAATATTTTTCTAACGAAAAAATTATTGGTAAACTTGCAAGGGTGATCCCCTTGACCCCCTCCTGCAGAAATAAAAAAACATACCAAAACGGCATGTATATTTTTTTTATTCTGCAGAACAATACCTATACTAAAGCATAGGTATTGCAGGGGCTATTCTCGCCCCTACGAAAATACAAAGTATTTTCTACCCTAGAGCTACCGCACTACATTGCTAATATAAAATTAGCAATTCCGTTTGGCCTTGTCTAATTTGTTTTAGTAATATGCTTTATATAGAAAAATGCAATTACTTCTGCAATTATAAGAATTGATTGCATTATTAGTATTTGTTTTTCTGCAGGTAATTCATTAAATTTTATTGCTACTTGTAATGCTATATCTGAATACATTATTTATCACCTCTTTATAATTATACAAGCATAAAACACTTGTGTCAAACACAAGTATAATATATGTGTATCTTACACATTATAAAGTTGTTAAACTAATAAAGGGTGATTTTATAATGGGAATAGCATATCATAAGAAAACAAGTACAAAGTATGTGCAATATACTTTAAGAATTGAAGAATCTATACTTGATAAAATTAAATCAATTGCAGGAAAAGAAGATTTATCTATAAATGAAGTGGTAAATCAGTCGTTACAATTTGCAATAAATGATTATGAAGAAAATAATAATAAAGGCAGTAAGTAGACAAATTGTCGAATTTGATATATACTAGCACCAACCCTACTTTGTAGGGTGAATCCCTTATAGAAGGGAGGTGTCGACATTTTGACTGGTTATAATTTAGTATTTTTGCTATTACAAAAAATTGAAGAATTACAAAAAGAATTGCAAAAGTACAAAGATCAAGACACTAAAAACTAATTAAATTTAGTTCAGGAGAGCGTCCGTTATTTTAGCTCTCCTGTTTTTTTTGCAAAAAAAAAAGAATATATGCCGTTACTCATATATTCGGTGTCGATTGACTGGTTATAGTTTCAATCTGTAATTGTATTATAATACATTTTTTATTATATGTCAAATTTTATTTTTTATTCTTTAAAATTGCTTCTGCAGATATAAAAAATACAATTTTATTCGTTCGAAAATCAATTTTAAGGCATTTTTTTATATTAGGCATATAACTTTATTCCTGTTGCAAATAAAACGGGGGTGAGCGAGGTACGAGCGAAGGAGGGGTGTCCCCTAAATAACATACTTATAAGCTAGACCATATAAGCGATAGCAGTACATTTCAATATAAATCTCGTTACAATGCGGTAGAGTATTTATTGCTGCAGAAAAATATATTCGTCCTAGTGAAAGGAAAGAAAAAAATTTTTAACCTAAAATGTAGTTTTTTGTAGGGAAATAAAATATCTGTAAAAAACGAAAAGAAAAATGTCAGCAAAAATCGTTGACATTTCTTTTTATTTAATATATTATAATTTCAATTGAATAAGAGATAAAAAAATAAACCTTTCGACCGGTACTCGAAAGGCAATATTCTGAAGGTATTACTCTTCAAAAACATACCTTCGATATATATAGTTTAACCAATTTTTGTAGAAATGTCAATACATAACTTAAAAAAACTTAAAAGAATTTAAACGAATTGAAGTGAACTATAAAGTATTTAAGAGAATTTTGCATAGAGAGTACATAGAATTGTACTCTCTATTTTTTTATTCAATTACAATTAAATATGACTTAAATTGAAGTTAAGTGGGTGGAGAAAATGCAAAGTAACTGACACCTAAAAAATAAGGTTATAGGGTGTGGACGAGCCCATGCAGAGAGTCGCCTCGTATTACTTATATGTTAGTAGTATAAGTTGTGCGTCAGCAGGAACTCATACAAATCGAAAACCTGCAATATATAAAGAATTTGGGGTGGAAAGTTAAAGAGGATTTACAACTTATGACATGGATTAACTTGTGTTGTCTAAATTAGACTATGTTGTATCAAACTGAAATGTTTGAACTTTACTAACAATGAACGACCGATCGACCGACGGTATTGCTAAAAGCAAAGTAATTTTAAGTCTATGGGATTACTTTGCCTTTTTCACTCCCTTACTCCCTCTGGTATTGTTATAAAATTAGTTTAAAATATAGTTTAATTATAAAATTGATAAAATTTAGAGATAATTGCTAAAAATTTATATTTTGTGCAATATTGAAAGTAGTTTAAAACTAGTTTAAAGTGTAATCGTTTCTAGTGAATTCTATTATATTTGACAATTCAAATAAAGTATAGTAAACTAATTTTAATATAAAATAATTAAAGTTTATTGAAGTTGTTTTATACTAATTTAAACTAAATGTAAGGGGGAATTAGGTTGTTTTTTATAAAGCAAGTTGCAAATGATTTAGGTATAACACCACAAGCAATATATAAGCAAAAAGAAGATTTAATAGATAAAGGTTATATGCTAAAAACTACGACTAATGATTGGGAAATAACTGCAGAAGGTTATAATTATTTAAAAGAAAGACAAATAAACAGGGTTAAACGAAAACAGGTAGAGTTGAAAGAAGATGAAAGTATAAACATTAAAAATACTGAAAATAATGTGGTTTATAGTTTAAATGAAACTTTAAAAAACTTTTATGAAACTAGAATTGAAGAAATGAAACAAAGTTATGAAAATCAATTAAACGAGCAAAAGAAACAAGTTGAATATTTTAAAAATTTATATGAAGAAGAAAAAAGTGAAAGAATTAGAGCGAATGCACAATATCAAACTTATCTTTTAGGAACTGCAGAAGATAATAAAAGACATTGGTGGCAATTTTGGAATAAAACAAATAAAGAAAGAGATAACTAGTAATTTGTTGAATGGAGGTAATATAATGAAAAAAGGAAGAATTATTATAATTACTGGTTCGCCAGGAACTGGAAAAAGCACAATTTCATCAATTTTAGCAAAAGAGTCTAATATGAGCAAGTCAGTGAACATGCAAACTGATGATTTTTATCATTATCTTTCTAAAGGTGCAATACCTCCATATTTACCAGAATCAAACGAACAAAACTTAATTGTTATAGAAGCATTTTTAGAATCTGCAAAGAGATATGCACGAGGTGGGTATGATGTAATTGTAGATGGAATTGTCGGGCCATGGTTTTTGGAGCCATGGAAAGCTCTTGCCCAAGAAGATTAC
>CAMEUC010000126.1 GCA_945937855.1 uncultured Clostridium sp.
ATATATAACCTCAGCCGTTTTGTATATTTTTTTAAAAGTCAAATCTCGACAGCCCTTTGAGGCGGGGGAATACCCGCGTATGCCTTGGAGAGTTTGACCTTTTAAAAAAATCATACAAAAGGTAGGCTGAGAAGCAGTGACACACAAATTACAATTTGTCTATCTCCTGTTTTACTGTTTTTAGGTCTTTCCAAAATGCTATTTTTTTTGTTTCATCTCTAAGTAGTGCTGCTGGGTGGAAGGTTGGCATGTATTTTATTCCATCTTTTTCTATCCATTGTCCTCTTGTTTTTGTTATTCCATATTCTTCCCCTAAAATGTTTTTTAATGCTATACTTCCAAGCAATACTATTATTTGTGGTTTTACTAAATTTATTTGTGTTTGTAAATACTCTTTGCAACTGTCAGCTTCTTCTTTTTCTGGATTTCTATTGTTAGGTGGTCTACATTTAACGACATTTGTAATATAAAGTTCTTCTCTTTTTATTCCCAAACCTGCCAGTGCCATATTCATTAATTTTCCAGCTTTTCCTACAAAAGGTATCCCTTGAACATCTTCATCTGCTCCTGGTCCTTCGCCTATAAACATTATTTGAGCATTTTTGTTTCCTTCACCTATTACTACATTATTTCTGCCAGTACACAATTTACATTTATTGCAATTTTTGCAAGCTTGTTCTAATTCTTCCCACGAATTCATCATAGTTTCCTCCATTATTTTCTACAATATAATTAGCACATTTTTTATAAAATTCATTATTAGGTTGTGAGTTTATCCTTTCTATAGCTTTATCTTTACTTATGTTGTCACGCTTACATATTCTTTCTGTTTGTATATTTATGTTGCTTATAACTACTATAACAATGTCACAATATTCATTTAGACCAGTTTCTATAAGTAATGGTGCATCTATTATTACATATTCTTTATTTGCTTCTTGTATTTGTTTTTTTATTTCTTCAACAACATATTGCTTTGTAAGTGCATTTAACTCTTCTCTTTTTTTACTGTTTGTAAAAATTATTTCAGCTAATTTTGGTCTGTTTAGTTCTCCTATTTCATTTAAAATTTCTGTCCCAAATAATTCAACTATTTTATTAAAATATTCCATGCTTTTTTTTTGCATCTGTTCGACGACTTTGTCTGCATATATTGTTTTTGCTTTTAGTTCTTGTCCTAGAATATTTGTTATTGTGCTTTTTCCGCTTCCAGATGAGCCTGTTATTCCGATTATTTTCATGTATTAGTCCTTTCTTTTATATAAATTGTAGTTTGCAAACTGAAGTGCGAAGTGAGAAGTGCGAGGTGCGATTTTATGGTAATTTCTTCGAAGATTTGCCCTTACCAATCACACTTCCCACCTCTCACCTGCAAATTACAATTTATTCTTACTGTATAATAACTCTGCTATTTGTTTTGGCACATATTCATCTATTGGGCTATTATTATTGTATAGTTCCATTACTAAACTTGATGATAAATATCCTAATTCTCCAGCCCTGAAATAGCATGTATCTATTTTAGAGATTTTTTCATTCATTTCTGAAATATTTTCTTCATATTGATAGTCTGTACCATTTCTAAGACCTCTAATTAATATATCAGCTCCTTGTTTTTTTGCTTCGTCTACTGTTAAGCCCTTATATAATGTAACTTCAACATTTTTTAAATTTAAGTCTTTTATTGTTTTTTCTATTGATTCCTTCATTTCTTCTTTATTTATTCTTGGTGCTTTCTCTGAATTATATCCAATTCCTATTATTACTTTTTCAAAACATTTTGCTGCTTTCTTTACTATTTGTAGATGGCCATTTGTGAATGGGTCAA
This sequence comes from uncultured Clostridium sp., assembly GCA_945937855.1. Lineage (GTDB taxonomy): Bacteria > Bacillota > Clostridia > TANB77 > CAG-508 > UMGS1933. Next base: position 1,829 of record CAMEUC010000126.1, read on the forward strand.
ATGAGCCCGCATAAAATCCTACCATAATTTTTCCCCCTTAATTTTTACTAGTCAGTCTTTAGTTCTTCGAATATTTCATCTTTTGTTTTGTTTGGTATATATTCATACATATTTTTCTTTGGGTTGAAACTACATATTGTTTTGTATGTACAATATTCACAAGCAGTTCTTTTTTGTTTTGCATTATAAACTGGCTTTATTTCTATATTTCCACTTAATATTTCTTTTGAAATTTGTTTTATTAAAGTTTTTATTTTCTTTTGTAAGCATGTAAATTCTTCTTTTGTAAGTACACTAGACCTTGTATTTATTATATTTCCTGTTTTATCTAATGTTACTGGTACAATGTTTGAAGCTCCTGTATCTAGTTTATTATCCATCATTTTTATTACATTTACGTCTGCTAAAATTAGTCCCTTCATTTTAAATGATTTTCTTATTTCTTCTTCTATTTCTTCATCTGATAAATTTTTATTTTTTGAAATAATTGGTTCAATTAGGTTGAAATAAAGCATACCTGCAGGTTCTTTATTTGTTTTTTCTGACATTATATCTACATATGTTAGCAGCTGTATTTGCAACCCTGATACCATATTATTTAAATCTAAAGTTTTTGTAGAAGATTTATAATCTATAATTCTTATAAAACTTCCTTCTTCACTTTCTGCAACATCTATTCTATCTATTTTACCTACTATTTCTAAATCGTCTATCTTCTTATTAAATTCCACTTCATTTCCTAGTACTTGGAAACTACTATTTTGCATTTGATATACAATATAATAAATAGATTCTGTTATAACTTTTTTTAATCGATTTGTAAGTATAATAAATTTTGCTGTACTATTAAATATAGCATTTTTCTTTAGATTTAACTTTTCTTCAATTATTCTATCAACTATTATTTTAATTTCTTCTTTAGTTAAATCTTTTACTTCTTTAATCTCTTCAAAAAAGCTATCTACCACCTCATGCATAAATGTCCCTGTATCTATAGATTTTATCTTAAACTCTTCTGATTCTTTTAAATTTAAGCCATATTTCAAATGAAATGAAAATGGACATTCTTTATATTTTTCTAATTTTGATATGCTAGTTTTTAGTGTTTTACCATATAGTCTTTCAATATTGTTTTTGTTTATTTGCTCTGCATTATTTGTATATGTTATCCCTTTTAATGCCTCTTGTAGTTTGTCATGCCAAATGTCATTTTCATTATACCAATTATATACCTCAAACCATATTGGGTCAATTTCTTCACCATTGTAATGATTTCTAATATTATATAGCAATTCATCAAAGGTACTTTCTTGGTTTGTGATTTGTGTGATTTTTTTAGTAACATCACTTACCTCTTTTAGTTTTGGAAATATTTTTTTTATTTTTATTATGATTGTAGAGCTTCTAAGTGATGCCCCCTCTTTATCTGATGACGGATATGATAAAAATAATTTTTCTTCTGCTACCGTTATAGCTTTATATATATTAAATTCTTCATCATAGAGCATTTCCATGCTTCCTTTAGCAAGCTCTGTTCCCATCTGTTTTAAGGTTTCTCTATCTTTATCGTTAAAAAATCCTTCATTTTTATTTACACTTGGGAATACTCCATCATTCATTCCTATTATAAATGTTGCTTTTACCTTATGAGTTCTAGACCTATCTACATCTCCCAATACTACTTGGTCAATTGTTTGTGGAATACTGCCTAATTCTCTATATTTTAAACCTATATTTAAAAGTTCTTTATATTGCTCAAAAGTAATTTTTTCTTCTTTAAATAATTCTACTATTTCATCTAACACATTAATTAAATTTTCTAAACTTAATTTATAATCACTTGCAATTTTTAGTTCATTTTTTTGCTCTAATAATGTTATTTTTTTATTTAATTTCTCATAAAAATTATTTTTAACTAAAAACTCATAAATTGCTTTTGTTATATCTTTTACAGTTTTTTGCTTTGTTAAATTTTCTTTAAACTCTAACAAAGGAATTACTATTTTTCTTCGTGTTTCATTTAGGTTTTCTTCCTCAAAAGTCCAATCATTTTTATACCATTTACTACCTTTTATTCCCCATTTTTTTACATAGTTTTCTAATGTATAAATTTCTTCTTTTTCTACATCTACAAAACCTAATTTAATATAATTTAGAACTGCCTCTTGAGACCAGTTTTTTGCAAATATATCTAATACTCCCAAAATGTACTTAACCCCAATATTTTGAGATAGTTCATCTTTATTATCCATATATAATGGAATTCCATATTTTGAAAATACCGCTTTTGCCACTCCTGATATTGCATCAATATTTTTGGTAATTATAGATATATCCCTATAATCATAACCTTCATCTCGAACTAATTTTATTATCTGTTTTGCTACATATTCTATTTCTGAATATGGATTTGCTGAAAGAAATAAATGTATATTTTTAGGTTCATTATTATATATTTTATATTTATTTTCATATATATTTGCTTCTAAATGTTTTAGTTCCTCATTTTTAAATCTATGAGTTTTATCTAAAATAATTGGTTCTTCTACTTTTATATTAGCCTCTTTTGCAATTTTTATTATTTTTTCTATAACTTGTTTGTTAGGATAAAATATATTTGAAGTTTCCTCTTTTAAATCTATACAGGCAGTTATTACAACTTCTTTTGCTTTTTTCATAATTTGTTTTATTATTTCATATTCTTGTGATGTAAATCCTGCAAACTCGTCT
>CAMEUC010000127.1 GCA_945937855.1 uncultured Clostridium sp.
ACTATGCCTGGTCTATGAAAAAATAGCACTGTAAACTCCCTCCTTTGTTCCTATTATTACTTGTCATAAACTATTATAATTATACATTTTTTTTTCTAAAACTACAATAGGATTTGTTTTACTTTTCTTTTACAATTTTATTACAAAAATATTACAGATGTCAATTGTTTTTTTATAAAAAAAATAATTTGTTAATATTCAGTAAATATTTTTGTCAGCCTACCTTTTGTATGATTTTCTAAAAAATTAAATTCTCCAAGGCGTACGAGGGTCTTCCCCCGTCTCAAAGGACTGTCAAATTTAATTTTTTATAAAATATACAAAACGGCTGACACTATAGTAATTGGGAACATTTGGACTGAACATTAACAATAATTTTGTATATAAATATAATTTTTATTGAATTTTTGCCATTTCTTCAAATCTCTTTATTTTTTGCGTTGTTGTTTTTATAAGTTCTTCTTCTGTTACAATAATTTCTTTTATGTACTTGTATGGTGGCATTGTTTTATTTAGCTCTTTAATTTTTTCCCATATTTTATCTTTGATTTCTTGTTCAGTCTCTATTCCGTAAGCATCTTTCATTGCATCTTTATCATATACTATCTTTGCACATAGTTTTAAATCTATTTCATCATCTGGTTCTGGTCTTCCATATACAAAAGATTCTTTTATTCCGTCAATTCTGTTTATTACATTTTCTATTTCTTCTGGAAATACATTTTTACCATTTTTTAGTACTATTACACTCTTTTTTCTTCCGCATAAGAATAAAAATCCTTTTTTATCTATGTATCCCAAATCTCCTGTTTTAAACCAGTCTTTATCAAATACTTCATTTGTTGCTTCTTCATTTTGATAATAGCCAAGCATTACATATGGAGCTTTTACATATATTTCTCCAATTCCTTCTTCATTCTTGTTTACTATTTTTACTTTTGCACTTGGGAACACCTTTCCAACTGAACCAATTTTTTGTTCAAAGTCATTTCCAGCTGCTATAACTGGAGATGTTTCTGTTAGCCCATATCCTTGCACCATTTTAAATCCTAAGTCGTTAAAGCCTTTTTCTACTTCATAATCAAGTGCTGCTGCGCCACTTACTAATAGTCTCAATTTTCCTCCAATTTGTTCATGTACCTCTTTAAATACAGCTTTTCTAAAGTCTAATCCTACTCTTGAAAGTACACTTGTAAGTTTACACATCATTTCTACTTCTTGTAATTTTCCTTTTTTCTCAATCGATTTTATTACTCTTTTATACATACCTTCATATAAAGCTGGAACAGATATCATAGCTGATATGTCGAATTCTTTTATATTATTTGCAATGTGTCTAATTCCTTCGCAATATGCAATTGATGTACCTACATATATTGGATACAAAAATCCTGCTGTACATTCAAAAGTATGATGTAGTGGCAAGAATGATAACATAGTATCATTTGTATCTAATTTTAATACTGCAGCTATATCCATTATGTTAGCACAAATATTTTTATGTGATAGCATAACTGCTTTAGACATTGCTGTTGTTCCTGATGTAAATAACATAAATGTCATTCCTTCTCTATCTACTTCTGCATCTAAGAATTTTCTGTCTCCTTCTTCAATTAATTTTTTACCTTTTTCTATAAATTCTCTTTCAGAAAGTACCCCATCCTGTCTTTCAGTTAAATCCATAGATATGTAGTATCTTAAGTCTGTTGTTTTTCTTTGTCTTATGTCTTGCATTATTTCATCATATTTTTTAGAATAGAAAATAGCTTCCACACCTGAACGGATAATTAATGATTCTATTTCATTTGCAGGCAAAGATTTGTCAAGTGGTACAACCACTCCAACTCCACATGCAGTTGCCAAATATGCAACAGCCCATTCATATCTATTTTCTGAAATTACTGCTATTCTTTTACCTAGTAATCCCATTTTTATTAATTGTGTTCCTAAACCATTTACATCGTCTATAAATTCTTTATATGTTATTGTTTTTATTTCGCCATTTTCAACCTTATATTTAAATGCAACATGATCTTTATATTTATCATAAGATTTATTTAACATATCTTTTAAATCTGTTATTGGTTCTACTTTATGTAGTTTCTTTTTTGATTTTTTACTTCCATTTTCTAACATTTCTTTTAAGCTTTCTTCTTCATGTTTTTTATCTGGAAAATTTTTCATTATCATATTTAATATTTTTTTACTTTCTTTATCCATTTTTCACACCTCTTCAAAAAATAAGCTGCATTTATTATATAGCAAAATAAAAAAAATGGCAAGTTTTAAACGGCAAAAAAGACTGACCCAATGGTCAGTCTAATATTTAAAAAAAGTAAAACAATACAAATTTGTAATATTTAGTCATAACCCATAGCTGTAAAATGAGCTGAACTTATATATATTATCATATTTTATTAGATTAATCAAATTTTGTTATTAGGCAGCAAGTTACTCAGCTGTTAATGTTAAATAGCTTATTCCAGAACTGTCTGTTTCACTGTCTACTGTATATCTAACTTCAGGGTCCAAAATAGCTACTGGGCGAACCCCAAAAATGCTGAAGTCGCTAATGTTCACGTAGCCGTTAGAGATCACATGGCACACGCTGAGGTTATCGCTAGGACGCGGAGAGGCCAACCAGTAATAAGAAGAAATACTACCATTTGAACTATAATCGTAGTCATAAGTTAACATTCCTGTTACATTTTTTAATTGGTCTAATCTATATAGGCCTATACTATCTTTTGTTATTTCACTCTCACTATCAATATCGGTTCTTCCTAATGCCTCGTTTACTTCTTTTAATGTTAATAGTCTAACTGATGTTACATCATTTCTTACTTTAAATAAATCATTTCCTGTTTTTTCATCCGTATTGTTTGCATCATATGTGGTTCCTCCTGATGTTATAGATGTGAAATATCCTAAGTTATAACCTCTACTACTAGTTCCATAAGCAAATTTTATATCTCCAAAATTATAATACATTCCTGCTGATGCCTGTAAACCATAATATGTTGATAGTGTTCCAGTATAGAAATCATAATTGTCTTCTCCTCCTAAAACCTCTTTAAAATCTGTTAAATTTGGCACTGTTGGGTCTTCTGAGCTTTCCGTTGTTACCCACCAGCTTTTATTAGTTGAACTGTCACTATCATTATAATATAATTTTGCTGGTATTCCAGTACTTATTAATTTTACATTAGATATTGTTCCATCTCCATTATTTGTATAATCCAATAATCTCCATCCATTTGTTGTTGTATATTCTTTAGATATATATGCATCTGTATATGCTACTCCATATTCTACAAATGATCCTTTGGCTACGTTTACTTCTGTAGTATTATCTAAGTAATCGTCTATTGAATTATACCATTTTCCATCAATTTCAACTTTACCACTTGCTAGTTGTTGTTCTTTATCTATCTCGTTTTGCGTGTCTTCTACTGCTTGTCCTGCATGTTCGAATAGCCCTCCATTTATTGCCATTGTTATTGTTACTGCTACTAGGATTAACATTACTATTATTGTTATAACAAGGGCAATTAATGTAATTCCTCTATTTGGGCAAGGGTGAAGTCTTGCTCCTACATAATTTAATCTTACTTTTTCTTTGTTATGTTTTGATTTTTGTTTTTTTATTTCTTTCATTTTCTTCTTCCTTTCTTTTGTTTTTTGAATATTTTTTCGTTTGCTTTTATTTTAAAACTTTTTGTTTTAAAATGCAATATTTTTTCTTTTTTTCATATAATTTTAGTTGTAGTTTAGCAAAATAAAGTATTAATTAGCACGAATAAAGTTATATATTTATATAACTCCATTGGAGAGGTATTCTAGCTAAACATTATCTAATTTTGTTAAAAATTTTACTGGCAGTAAATTTTTTGAGGAGTTTTGCTATGAAAACTAGAATTAAAGATTTAAGAGAAGATAGAGATTTTACTCAAACAGATATTAGTAAGATGCTTAATATTTCACAAGTTGTTTATTCTTACTATGAACTTAATAGACGTAGTATTCCTTTAGAAATCCTTTGCAAATTGTCTGATTTTTACAATGTAAGTGTAGATTATCTTTTATATAGAACAAATGATAGGGTTTTTATTAAAGATTCAAAAATAGAGTAAAAAAATAAAAAGACAGATAAAAAAGTCTGTCTTTTTATTTTTGTAATTAATCTTCATCTATAAAATTGAATTCATCTTTGTATTTGTCTTTGAATATTGCAAATACTGCATTTAATTCTTCGTCGTCCTCTACTCCTACATATGATTCTTCGTCTTCTGATTCAGATTGTTCTACTTTTAATATTACAACCTCCCCTGCTGATTCTTCTTCCTCTGTTTCTTCTATAGGTAAAAGTATTACGTATTCTTCAGAATTGTATTCAATTAAATCTAAAAATTCAAATTGAACCTCGTTTCCGTCTTCATCATTTAATGTTATAATATTATCTAATTCCTCATTCATATCTAATTCTTCATTATTTTCATCCATTATTAAAATCTCCTTTCATTTTCATTATTATTTTTATATCATATAGTTTTA
>CAMEUC010000128.1 GCA_945937855.1 uncultured Clostridium sp.
TTGAGGCGGGGGAATACCCGCGTATGCCTTGGAGAGTTTGACCTTTTAAAAAAATTATACAAAAGGTAGGCTGAGAAGAAGCAACACATAAATTACAATTTATTATATTAATAATTATTTCCCCTTGACAATAGAAATTACTGTATTTTCTTCTTTAAAAACATCTTTCAATACATTTTCTGCATATTCTTTTGTTACAGTATTAAATTCTTCTAAGTAGTCGAAGCTATTTATTCCCTTAAAATAATCTGATACAAACATTCTTGCAATTGATGCTACATTATTATATTCTTTTACATATCCTCCATATATCATGCTTTTTATTCTGTTAAAATGCTCCTCGTTTAATCCTTGTTCTTTAAATTCTTTTATTTGGTTTTGTATTGCTTCTAATACTTTTTTTGGTTCTTTAGATTGTCCTGTAATTGCTATATGTGCATATGTTTTTTCAAATTCATATTCTAAATAAGGTTCAGACATTATTAGCCCTTGTTCATATAATTTTTTATATACTTTTGAGCTTTTACCTATTAACATGTTTAATATTATTTCTATTGCAATATGTTTTTTTATTACATTTTCTTGTTCTTCAAAATTTAAGTCTTTTATACCAATTACAAATAGGGGCATACTTACTTCCATTGTTTTTTCTATTTCTTTTCTTACTATTTGTTTTGGTTCTTCTTCACGTATTCTTTTTATTTCTCCTACGGCTTTCTCATTTTTAACAATTCTTTTCTTTATTTCTTCTACTAAATTTTCTGGTTCAAAATCTCCTACAACACACATTACCATGTTACTTAGATTATAAAATGTATTGTAGCATTTATATAAAATTTCTTTATTTATTGGTTTTATTGATTCCACTGTTCCTGCAATATCTATTGTTATTGGGTTTTTTGAATACATGCTTCTTATTGCATTCATATATACTTCCCATTCTGGGTAATCATCATACATCATTATTTCTTGCGAAATAATACCTTTTTCTTTCTCAACATTTTCATCTGTAAAATATGGATGTTGCACATAGTCCATTAGTTCATCTAATGCTGGATAAAAATTATCTGTAGCTTCAAAAAGGTAGGCTGTATGATTTGTTGTAGTATATGCATTTGCATCTACTCCAAGTTCTGTTAATGCATCTAAACTATTTTTCCCATTTTCTTGTTCAAACATTTTATGTTCTAAATAATGTGCTACCCCATTTGGCACTTCAGTCACTTCTTTTTCTCCTGGAATTATAAATTTATTATCTAATGAACCATAATTTGTAGCCCACATAACATATTTTTTTTGTATTCCTTTTTTAGGAATTATCATTATTGTTAATCCATTTTCTAATTTTTCTATATATAGTTTTTCTTTAACTTTTGAATTTTCTATTATTTGCATTTTTTCCTCCTTCAAAACAATGTTAAAATTATTATTTTTTAATTCCTTAAAAAATAAATAGTATTAATTTTTATGTTTTGAGCAACTTTTTGTATATCTTCTTTTGTTACTTTTTTTATTTGCTCTTCATATTCCTCAAAAGTTGTAAATTCATTTGATAGTTCTTGCCCAAAATAATATGAAAGCTCTGCATCTTGTTCTTCCCTTGTAGTTCTTAAACCTGCTATAACATATTTTTTTGCATTTTCTATTTCTTCTTCTGTAAATTTTCCGTTTTTCATATCTTCCAATTGTTCTTTTATTACGGATACTGCTTTTTCATAGTTTTGTATTTCTATTCCACACCTTATATATATATTATTTTTTTGTCTTATATAATTAGATCTCGCAGTGTATGCAAGGCTCTCTCTTTCTCTCACATTTTGGAATAGTTTTGATGTTGCCCCTTCTCCTAGTATAACATTATATAATGAAATTTTATATTTATAGTTTTCTTCGTTAAAGTTAACATCTGTTCCTATAACTAGTTTTCCTTGTGTTACCTCCATTTTTTCTTCTACTAATCTAGGTTCATTTATTTCTTCTACTTCTTTTGTACTATTTATAACATGTATATCTGTTCTTTCCGATATTTTATTTATATTCTCATTTTTCTTAATTACTTTTAATACTTCTTCTTTGTTAATATCTCCTGATACAAAAATATCTATTTTCGCTGTTTCTATTAATTTTTTATATCGTTCATATAAATTTTTACTATCTATTTTTTCTAACTCTTCTATATATCCATATTTATATAAACCATATGTTGTATTTTTATACATTTCTTCTATACATCTTTCAAATGCATATCTATCTTTATTATCTATTTTTGCTTCAATAATACGTTTTAAATTTTCTTTTTCAGTTTTTACGTATTCTTCTTTAAAGCTATTATTTTCTATACAAGGATTAAATACTAAATCTAACAATAGATTTATTCCTTTATTTAACATTTGCTCATTGTCTGGCAAAAATTCATCATTTACCATTTCTAAATAGAATTTTAATATTTGGTTATCACCTGTTTTTTCTATACCGCAATCAAATGTTGCACCATACATATTTTCTAATTCTATACTTATTTCTTCTTGTGTTTTTAGGTCATTTGTTCCTCTTCTTAATACTGCTGGTATAAGCGCATTTGCTGTTACATTTTTTTTGTCGAGTGGTACACTTAAAAATACTGATATTAAATTTGTTTTAAATTTATCTGTTTCAATACAATGTAGTTTTATGCTTTTTTTTATTTCTTCTATTTTATATGACATAGTTTCTCTCCTTTACTTTATATTTAAATTTTTCCCTAGTAATATTTAATTATTCATTACAGTTCAGCCGTTTTGTATATTTTATAAAAATTATACAAAAAGTAGGCTGAACATTAACAATTATTCTTAAAATAAAAAGGCGAAAAGTATTTTCTTTCAACCTCTCACCTCTAATTTCTATTTTAAAATTTCCTTTTTCTTGCTGCTTCTGATTTCTTTTTTCTTTTTACACTTGGTTTTTCGTAATGTTCTCTTTTTCTTACCTCTTGTAATACACCATTTCTTACACATTGTCTTTTAAATCTTCTTAATGCGTCTTCTATATTTCCATTATTAACTTTAATTTCTGCCATTTTTTGTTTCCCTCCCCCCGCTTTTTCCGTTTTTCTACTGCTGGGCTTATCATAACTTTGTATATTATACATAAAAATGTTTTTTTTGTCAATAGTTAGAGAAAAAATCGGTGGAAACCGTCCCGATTTCCACCGATTCCCACTTTTTTTATTTATTTATCATATTCAAATAAGTCTCCTAGTGGTTTTTCTTCATTTATTCTTTTTATTGCTTCTGCAAATAGTGGTGCTATTGAAACCACTTTTATTTTGTCTATTTGTTTTTCTTCTTCTAATGGTATTGTATTTGTTATGACTAATTCTTTTATTGGAGATTTTTTTATTCTCTCTATTGCTGGTCCAACTAAAACTCCGTGTGTTGCTCCTGCATATATTTCTTTTACCCCATGTGCTTGCAAAATGTTTGCAGCTTCTACAAGTGTTCCTGCTGTACTTACTTCATCGTCAAATATTAAGGCTGTTTTTCCTTCAACATCTCCAATGATATTTGTTGCTACTGCGTTATCGTTATTTGATTCTCTTCTTTTATCTATCAATGCAAGTGGACATTCGAAAAATTCCGAATATTTATATGCTTTTTTAGAGCTTCCTGCATCTGTTGCAACAACAACTATGTTGCTTAAGTTTTTATTTTGGAAATATTTCTCTAATAAATTTTTACCTGATAATCTATCACAACTTATATCGAAATAAGATTGTATTGCAGAATTGTGCAAGTCACAAGTTATTACTCTATCTGCTCCTGCCGCTTCTAGTAACTGTGCCATTAATTTGGCTGTTACTGGTATTCTTGGTTGGTCTTTTTTATCTGACCTTGAGTACATATAATATGGTAATACTGCTGTTATTCTTTTGGCAGATGCTCTTTTTACTGTATCAATTGTAATTAATAATTCCATAATTCTTTCATTTACTGGTGGTTGAGTTGTTTGTACTATGTATACATCGTAGTCTCTTACAGTTTCTTTTAATTGTACAAAGTTGTTATCATTTTTAAATTTAAAGGCATCTTTCTCTCCCATTTTTAATCCTAAACAATCACAAACTTCTTCTGTAAATTTTTCTGCTGAGTTACAAGCAAAAATTTTAATTTTATTCACAATTATTCCTCCTAAAAGTTAAATTTTATGTCGAAAAAACTCATGTGCTCTTTTATTGTAACACGTTTTTGTATTTATTTCAACCAAAAAGTAATAATAAAATATGTATTTTTGTTAATTAAATAAATTGTAATTTGTGTGACTGTTCTTAATAATCCGCTCCCAGGGTGTTATATATTTTAAGTCACTCGTTGCTTCCCACCGGCGCTGTAACAAGGCTAACGCCTTTAACAGCCCACGGCGGTCCCCACGGAACAACTCGCTTTTAAAATATATAAGCACCCTTCGCGCTACTCTATATGAATAAATTAATTGCATAGAAATAAAGTAGCCAAACGCAGGGGTTTTCATTTTTCTTTTTTAGGAGAATCCAAA
>CAMEUC010000129.1 GCA_945937855.1 uncultured Clostridium sp.
TTGCACCTTCTTCTAAGTTCATACCCCTTAATATTGCGTTTTTACCCATTTTATTTTTCATACTACTTATTGTAAGTTCTAGTTTTCTTTCTTTATCTACTTTTTCTTGGTCTACAAATAAGCTTAATTGTACCTCTTGTCTTTCGGTTACATTTTCAAAACTTATTCCTAGTTTTCTTATTAGCTCATTCCTATTTGTCGTTTTATCATATGCTCTTAAAAATGCTTTTACAAGTTCTGTATATACATTTGTTGCATTTGTAGTATGTTCTGTTCCTTTGGTTGCAGGTATTGCATCGTTTGAATAACCAACATACAAACAAACTGTATCTGTTACAAAATTACTTTCTATTAGTCTTAAACTTCCTAATTCTACCATTTCTTTTAAGGCAAGTCTTGCTTTATCAAAAGAATAATCTTCAAATAGAATTTGACTATTAGAAAATGATTTTGTTTTTGGTTTATATTGTTTTATGTCTTCAATAGTACAAGTTTCTCTTCCCCAAGCATGGTCAATTAATAATTCTGCATTTATTCCAAATTCTTTATATAATGTCCTAGGGTCAGCGTGAGCTACATCATACATATCAAATAAGCCCATTTTATTTAATCTTTTCTCTATACCTTTTCCTACTTGCCAAAAGTCTGTTAATGGTTTATGATGCCATAATTCTTTTTTATATTTTTCTTCATCTAAATATCCGATGTTTGTGGTGATGTGTTTTGCTGTTATATCTAATGCAATTTTAGTTAAATACATATTTGTTCCGATTCCTGCTGTTGCTGTAATTCCATAGGTATTAAAAACATCTTGCATAACTTTTTTTGCAAGGTCTATGGGAGTTTTATTATACATTTGTAAATAATGTGTTACATCTATAAACACTTCATCTATTGAATATACATGAATATCCTCTTTTGAAAAGTATTTTAGATAAACTCCATAAATATTTGCTGCATATTCTATATATTTTTTCATACGAGGTTTTGCAGTTATATATCTAATGTTGGGTGGTATTTCATAAATTCTACATCTATTTTTCACTCCTAAATTTTTCATTTTAGGAGATACTGCTAAGCATATTCCGCCTCTACCTCTATCTGGGTCTGCTACAACTAAGTTTGTGGTAAATGGATTTAGTTTTCTTTCTACACACTCTACTGAAGCAAAAAATGTTTTTAAATCTATACAAAAATAAATGCTCTGCATAAGGTTTGCACTTCCTTAATTTTTTTGATATTATACAACATTTCCTTATTATTGTCAAACATTTGTTTTTTATTTTAATAAGAATTTGGTTAATATTTAAAAAACTCTTTGCAAACAGTATAGGGGCGCAATCATGCGCCCCTACAAATACTATATAATAAAATTCCCAAAATCATTTGACAAAGTCTAAAAACATGTGTATAATAAAAATAGGAAATGGAGAAACCACAAACGTGGTTTGCCAAGTATTATGTTTAACACATCTGACTCGTCAAAGTTAACAGATGTGTTTTTTTATTGGTTTATTCGCTTTTACTCAAAATTACTGCTAACGCTATAATTAAGGCAACGGCGACGATAGTTATTCCTATTAATGCATAAAATAATATGTATATAATTGCTAATAAATATGATGTTTCTATCATAAGCCTCACCTCCTTATTGGAGGCAAACCACATCTGCTTATTCTCATTTCCTATGTCCAATACTATACAATATTTTTTACAAAAAAGCAATAAAACAATTTAAATTTTTACAAATTTTGGAATTTCTCCTTATTTAAAATACTTAATTATAAATTTTGTTTCTTGTTCCGCTTCTACACTAATATATCCATTATTATTTTCAATTATTGATTTTGACAAAGCAAGGCCTATTCCCACACTTTCTGGAGATGAGTTTTTTCCTTTATAAAATCTTTCAAATATATGTGGCAGGTCTTCTTTGTCTATTCCTACTCCATAGTCAATAATTTCTATTTTTGTATAAACTTGATTTTCCTCATAGTTTATTTGTATATTTCCATTGGTGTTTGAGTGTTCTATTGCATTTTTTAAGATGTTTGTTATTGCTTCTACTTGCCATTTAAAATCACAATGTACCTTTGCATTTTTATCTCCATTAACTTGAATTTTAACATTTCTCAAGTCGCTTAATACTGCAACATTTTTCATGCTTTCTGCTATAATACTTTCTACTGTCACATCTTCATTTATAAACTTAACCGAGTTTGCGTCTAGTTTTGATAGTTTTAATAATGCTTGTACTAAAAAATTAATATTTGTTACTTCTCTTTTTATATCTTTTGCAAACTCTGCTTTTGTTTCTTTATCCATTTCTGGATTATCTATAATATTATCTATTAGTATTGTAATTGATGTCAATGGTGTTTTTAATTGATGTGATATATCTGACAAAGAATCTTTTAATTTTATTTTATCTTGTTTTGAATTTTCTGCTATTTCCTTTAGCATTATAGTTGTTTTATAAATTTCATTTTTTAATATTGATAATTCATCTTCACTATTGTCGTCAATATCTAGCTTATAATTTTTATTATTTATTTCCTCTATGTATTTTGTTATTTCATTTAGTTTCTTATCTTTTGACTTATTATATCTTAAAAATAAAAACAATATTATTATGCAAATAAATACTATAAATATTATGTTGCAAATTAGAAATTTGCTGAAAATCCTCTCATTTTCAATAACTACAGCATCTTTATTTAAGTCTATCCCATAGGTATCAAAAAGCTTTTCCTTAATATTTCCTTGTTTATTAACTATTTCAAATAATTCGCTTTCACTTAAGTTTGGATACTCTTCAGTTAGCTTTGTTATTATCATTGCAATTTTATTATTAAAATTATTTGTGTATACCTTATATTGATAAACGTAAATTGCTCCAAAGAGAGCGACCGCTAGAACTATAACACACAAAATACATATTAAAGTTTTTCTTAATTCAATTTTATTCTTCATCAATTCTATACCCTATCCCTTTTACTGTTGTAATGATATCAGTATCTATTTTTTCTCTTATTCTTTTTAAATAAACTGTTACTGTGTTGTCATTTACATCATTTCCAGTCCATTCCCATATTTTTTCTATTATATCTTCTCTTTTTACTACTTTATTTAAGTTTAAAAATAGCAAATGTAAAATTTTTAGTTCTAAACTAGTTAGTTCAAGTGTTTTATCTTCTTTATAAACCAGCATTTTGTCCATATTGAATTTGATATTTTTTACACTGATTATGCTGTTTTTCTTATTTCTTAATATTATTCTATTAACTCTTGCCAATAATTCCTTAGCTCCAAATGGTTTGGTAATATAGTCATCAGCTCCCATATTTAAGGCTTTTACTATTGTTTCTTCATCATCTTGTGCTGTTAAGAATATTGTTGGAATATTTGTTTTTTTTACTGTATTTTCATAAAATTTTAGTCCATTTCCATCAGGAAGAGTTATGTCTAAAATTATAAGATTTATTTTTCTTTCTTTAATTATTTGTGTTGCCTCTCTTAAATTTGTTGCTACATTTAGGTCATAATTTTCTTGTTTAAATGAATATTCTAGCCCTTTTACTATACTTAGGTTATCTTCTATTAATAATATTTCCATAAATTGCCCTTCCCTACATAATTATAACATAGATTTATTGTAAAATAATAATAATTTTTCATTGAAATGGAGCCCTCAATTATGGGGCTCCATTTCTGGTTGAAAAGTGGTCATCAGGTGTTCTACCTGCATCATGATCTCTTTGACTTTAGTCTTTCGTTTCTGAGAAAGATGTTTATCCGACATAAGTATCTTTCCATACTCTATCAAATCTTTGCCAGTTTTTTCAATATCATTTGTCATTTTTTCTACCAACTCCTGTGTATCGTCCATAAAGCATGCCTTGTAGCGAATCTTGTGAACAAACTTCAAATTTTTGTATGTTTCTAGAAAAATTTTATAAGATTTAATTGAGTCTACTTTTAATCTGCTTCGTTCTACTGCCCAGAGTACCAAAAAGATTGAGAAAGTCACTTTGTTAAAGGTGGATGCCTTCCCAAAAACAATGAGTATTACGTTTGAAACGATGATAAAGAAATACATGCAAGCAAATAGCACCTTCCGAATAACCTCTTTTTTCATACCTAGTTTTCCTCCTAAAAATTTTTTAATATTTAGTCATAACCCCTAGATGTAAAATGGAGTTAAAAAGCTAAACTTATATATATTTTAGCATATTTTGTGAAATTTATCAAATATTATCATTTCTTATTGTTTCTATAATATTTTGTTTATTAATTTTGTTAATAGAATATTTCATAATTGTTGTTATAAGCAAGAATACGGCTATTGCTGATATTATTATTGCACTTATTGGTAAATGATATTTAATTATTAATTCTCCACTCATTAATGCTTTGTAAAT
>CAMEUC010000130.1 GCA_945937855.1 uncultured Clostridium sp.
GGTCGTCTTTTGATATTTTTAACAAATACGGTACTCACACAAATTACAATTTTTAGGAGCATTTATGGATTTAATAAAAATTGTTTTTTTATCACTAGGTTCTATTTTAGTTTTGTTTATTTTAACTAAAATTATGGGAAATCGTGAAATATCGCAACTTAACATGTTTGATTATATTGTAGGCATCACCATTGGTTCTATTGCAGCTGAAATGGCTACTTCCCTTGAAAATAACTTTTGGGAACCAGTAGTTGCTATGATAGTCTATGGACTTGTTGCAACTGGAATATCTTATGTAACATGTAAATCAATTAAATTTAGAAGACTCGTTTCTGGAAGAGGTAAAATTCTTTTAGATAATGGTAAACTTTATAGAAAAAATTTTATAAAGGCAAAGCTTGATATAAACGAATTTTTAATGCAAGCGAGAATTAATGGATATTTTAATATAGCAGACATTCAAACAGCTATATTAGAGTCTAACGGCAAAATTAGTTTTCTACCTGTTTCTTCTAAAAGGCCTGTTAATCCTGAAGATTTAAATCTTAATCCTCCTTGTGATAATGTAGTTATTAATGTAATTTTGGATGGTGTAGTGCTAAAGGAAAATTTGGAACAGACTGGCAAAGATATAAAATGGCTAGAAAAAGAACTTGAAAAGCAAAACATTTCTAACTTAAAAGATATTTTCTTAGCAACTTATGATAATAATCAAAATTTAAGTGTATATGTGAAATGGCAAAAAGAAAACAAACATGATTTTTTTGAATAAATCATGTTTGTTTTCTTTTTAGAAATCCGAAATTATTGTCTTAAATTATAGACTTTTCTATTTTTATATTATAAAATATTAGAATCAAAATAGAAAAGGAGTTTTAAATATAATATGAGTGAGAAAATAGTTAATTGGATTATTGGAATTTTTGGTGGAGTTGCGACTGCTACTTTGGGGAAAGAATTATTAGTTTTTATAATATCTTTACTACCTATTTTGGAATTAAGAGGTGGTTTAATTGCCGCTTCTTTGTTAGGTTTAGATCCTTTACCAAGCTATATAATTACAATAGTTGGTAATTTACTTCCTATTCCTTTTATACTTTGGCTTATTACTAAAATTTTAGATTGGATGAGAGGAACTAAACATTTATGTAAGTTTGCACATTGGCTAGATAAAAAAGTGGATAAACACAAATCAAGTATTGAAAAATATGGTTTTTTAGGTTTAGTTTTATTTGTTGGAATACCACTTCCTGGAACAGGTGCCTGGACAGGAAGTTTAATAGCTTCTGTTTTAGAAATGGATAGAAAAAAATCTTTTATTGCTATTATTATTGGTGTTGTTATGGCTAGCATTATTATGATGCTAATATCTTTTGGGCTACTTAGAGCAATTTTTTAAAATTTAGGAATTAGAGATTAGAATATATAGATATAATTTTTGAGGGCTCCGCTAGATAGGAGTGAAAAAAAAGAAATTGTTACATAAAAAAATGAGGAATGTTCATGGGCAAAAGCTTTAGCTTTTGAACCTGAATGAAAGAGGCTCATTTTTTTATATTACAATTTCTTTTTGAACGGATTGATTAAGGAGACGAAAAAATTATATCTATATATTCTAATCTCTAACTTTTTCTATATTTCTAGTCCTACTGGGCAATGGTCACTTCCCATTATTTCTGGTAATATAAATGCATCTTTTATTTTTTCAGCAAATCTATCAGATACTATAAAATAGTCTATTCTCCATCCTACATTTTTTTCTCTTGCATGTCCCATATAAGACCACCATGTATAAGCATTTTCTTGGTCCGGGTATATTTTTCTAAATGTATCTGTAAATCCACTATCTAAAAGGCATGTCATTTTTCCTCTTTCTTCATCTGTAAAACCTGCATTTTTTCTATTAGTTTTTGGGTTTTTCAGGTCTATTTCTTTATGTGCCACATTTAAATCTCCACATAGTATTACTGGTTTTGTTTTATCTAGTTTATTTAGATAATTTCTAAATGTGTCTTCCCATTCCATTCTATAATTTAATCTTGCAAGCTCTCTTCCTGAATTTGGTGTATAACAATTTACCAAATAAAACTCTTCAAATTCTAATGTTATTACTCTTCCCTCTTTATCATGTTCATCTATTCCCATTCCATATGTAACATTTATGGGGTTTATTTTAGTGAAAATTGCAGTTCCCGAATACCCTTTTCTCTCAGCATAATTGTAATATGTTTCGTAACCTTCAAAATTTACTTCTAATTGTCCCTCTTGCATTTTTGTTTCTTGCACACAAAATATGTCTGCATTTATTTTCTTAAAAATTTTCTCAAAATCTTTTTTATATATTGCTCTTAATCCATTTACATTCCACGAAATTAGTTTCATCTCTACTCCTTTTTAGTATTAGTTATTTATATTTTTTCTAAATATTATGTTTTTTACTTTTTCTATAAATAATTTTAAGTAATCATCTTTTAATATATATAACATCATTACATATACTAAAATTCCTGCAATAATCTGAATTACCATTGTTGTAATATTTGGTTCTAGAATTGATTGTATAAAGACGCAAACAACTAACATTATAATTCCAGCTAAAGCATATGTATAGCCTAAACTTACAATTTCTTTTATATTTATATCATTCCTAATCATATAAAATTCAATTACTACAACTACAATTTCAGATATAATTGTTGCAATTGAGGCTCCTACAGAGCTGTATAAACTTATTAATATGTAATTTAAAATAAAGTTTACGACTAACCCTGCTGTTATTGATATAGTATACTCTTTTTGCCTTTTAGTTGGTAATAAGTATTGTGTTCCAATTACATTTAATATACCATTAAGTAAAATAGTTGGAGCAATAATATTTATTAGTGTTGCAACTTTTTCATATCCTTCTCCAAAAAATATTGGTACAAAGCTTTTTGAAATGCTCATTATTCCAAACATTATTGGAAATGCTAAAAAGAATACAAATTTAAATGATTTTTTCATATATTCAAATACTTTATTTCTATCCCCTGATGCAAAAGTACTTGCCATTCTAGGAATCATTACTATCCCTAGAGATGTTACAACTGTAAGCAGTACCCTTACTACTTTTTGTGCTTGCTCATAATATCCTACTTCAGATTTATCTACTATCATTTTCCCTATCATTGTTTTATCTAGTAAATTATAAATCTGATTTGCAACTTGTGGAATAAATAATAATATTATTGCTGGTAAATGAGTAAATGCATTTATATTTTTTACTTTTACACCCTTAAAGTATCTTGGTAAATATAGCCACAATGATAAGTTTCCAACTAAATCTGCAACTGCATATATTGTTATGTATTTTATTAAATCTGCTGGTTCCTTTACTAGAATAAATATTAATGTAACACTTACAAGTCTTACAATTACATTTCTTGTAACTGTCTTTTTAAAATCCTCTATTCCTTGGAAAAACCAACTAATATCAAATGCCGTTGCAATTAATTCTAAAGCCCAAATTCTATAATATACTCTATATGCTCCTATTCTCATAAAAAATATATAATATATAATAATTGCAATAGCTATTGTTACAAACCTACATAATACAATTTCCCAAAAGACCTTTTTTCTTTGCTCTTTATTTTCACTAACATATGCGATTTCTCTTTGTCCATATAGTGCCACTCCTAGAGCTCCAAATAAAATAAAATAAGATAAAATAGAATATGTATAACTATATATTCCTACATGTTCTGCTCCTAAAACTCTAGCAATATATGGTGTTGTAATCAATGGTAATATTAATATTAATATTTGATAAACTAAATTATATATATAATTTCTTGTTAGACTTTTTTTTGACATATTTTTTCCTTTCTTATTTTTATATTTTATATCATATAATTAGTTTTTTTACAATATTTTTTACACCACTTGTTTTAAATGATTTATAATTACTTTATTGTTTTTTATGTATATTTCTATTACATCTATTCTAGTATTTTCATTTTCTAAGTTTCTTACATACAAAAAAAATTCTGCAGTTTTGTATATGTGCTCTAGTTTTCTTTTTGTTACTGCTTCCGATGGCAAACCATATTTTAGACTCATTCTAGCTTTTATTTCTATAAATACTATTTCTTTTTTGTCTAGTGCTATTATATCTATTTCGCCTCGTTTACAACTAAAATTTCTTTCTAATATTTTATAACCTTTTTGTTTTAAATATTCTACGGCTTCATTTTCGCCGAATTTTCCTATTTCATGCGCTCTATACATTAATACATTCCTTTCATAAATTGTAGTTTGCGTGAGTGTTTTTAATAATCCGCTCCCAGGGTGTTATATA
>CAMEUC010000131.1 GCA_945937855.1 uncultured Clostridium sp.
TTGCATTTTCAAATCCATTTAGTAAATCTATATGATATTTAATACTTCTAAAAATACATATTTTTAGCTTGTCCACATCTATTGTATAAGGTTTATCATTTTGAGTATTGCATTCTTTACATTCCAATACATATTTTTCAATTTCTGTATCATTTATCCTAGTTTTTTCTTTTATAGTTGCTACTAATGGTTTATTACAATTACTACAAAATACAATTCCATCAAATATAGAAATATTTTCTATTCTTCTGTTCCAATTAAACTTTCTATCTTTTCTTATTTTTTGTATATTAAAAAATCTTTCTTTTTCTATAATTGGTTCATGTGCATTTTCAATTATAATGTAATCTTCTTCATCGTTTTTTAATCTCTTATGTACTTTATAACTAATTCCTCTTGTCTTGTTTTGAACTAAATCCCCACAATAAACTCTATTATCTAATATCTTTCCGACAATACTTGCTGTCCATTGTTTTGCAACTTTACTACTTGATGATGTAATTTTTAAAATCTTACAATTATATTCGCTTGGTGTTAATACATTTTTTTCATTTAATTCTTTAGTAATTAACACATTACCAATTCCAGATTCGCATAAATCAAATATTCTTCTTACAACACTTGCTGAAGCCTCATCTACTATTAGTTTGTGTTTATTATTTTCATCTCTTATATAGCCAAAAGGTGGTATTCCTCCTATATATTTCCCCTCTTTTTTCATAACCTCAAATGTCTTTATCAATTTATCTGATACATCTTTGCAATACATTTCATTCATTATATTTTTTAAAGGAAAAATAATATCATCTACTGACTTTTTATCTTTATAACTATCTATCTTTTCACAAACAGATATAAATCTTATATTATCTTTCATAAATGAATTTATCTTATTTCCAACTTCAATATAGTTTCTTCCAAAACGAGATAAATCTTTTACTATAACTGTATTTACTATTTCTTTTTCTATATCTTTCATCATTTTCTTGAAAGCAGGTCTATCAAAAGTTGTTCCAGAAAATCCGTCATCAATATAATATTCTTTTACATTAAGTTCTTTATCTTGTTCCAAATACATATTTAAAAGTTCTTTCTGATTAATTACACTATTACTTTCTGCCTTATCTCCATCTTGAACTGATAATCTAATATATACGGCAACATTCCATACTTTTGATTTATTTATTTCAATATCATATTTACTTTTTCTACCTCTTTTCATTTTCTAAAACCTCCTACACCCAAATAGTAGCATAACCTTTGATTTTATCCTATTTTACTAAAATTCCTCAATTCTAAAATTTACACATTTGACATTTCTCTCATTTTGTATTCATTTATTAAAGTAGCGTCTATGCACTCCATTGGAGATATATTAGAATTATCTGAAAACTCCATTTCCACTACTATATTTCCAACTCTAATTGCATAAGGATTTTTAATCTTTTGAAAGAAATTAAGTATTCTCGATTCTAATGAAGTATTAGAATCTATACTAATATTATCAATTTTATCAATTCTTCTATTTGCAATATCTGCTTGTAAATTTTCTTTGCTTTTCTTTAGTTTGTATTCTAATTGATTAATTTTCTCCATAACTTTTCCTTTCAAAAAAGATGCTAGTAAAAAACTAACATCTTTCTTTATTATTTATTTTTCATATTTATTCATTAAATATTCTGCCATTCCCTCCACTCCATCTTTTGCATATAAAGTTTGTAGTGGATCTATGCACTTTTTAAAATTTCTCATATTTATTTCATTTGCTGATTTTGTTAAATTATGTAATGCAATTTCTCCATAAGCTCTTACTTGTTCCCATGTATAAAGTTCTTTACCCATTTGAAAAACCTCCTAATTTTTATTTTTCTAATTTTTTTCTTTCTTATTTGTTCTTTTTCATAATCTCTCCAGTATTGTGCTTCTTCTTCTAATTCATAAGTTCTTTCTTGTTCTGACTTACTTTTACTGCCACCTATAATTATTAAAATCATAGGTAGTCCCATTAAAAAGAATAATATTATAATCATTGAAATAATATCTAACATTTTAGCCTCCATTTTAATAGTTAAATTATTTTAACTTTAATTGTTCCATTCATTTATTAGATTGCTATTGTTTCTAGCAACATTGGTTATCTACCACCCAGAACTCTGGTTTGTACTCATTGCGTGGGACGCACCATTATAGAAACATTATGGTCTATTCCTATAACTTTACGCTCGTTCTATGACTATACAAAAGTATCCAAACTACTTCATAATAAGATAACATTCTTATTAGATATCTAAATAGTTGCTAACCCACCTAGAATGTAGTTCTTGTCGTTCTAATAAAATCTATTCAATTTTCAATGTGCATACCATAGTAGAAGTTTTTTAACCCTTCTACTATGAACAGCACAAAAAAATCGAAAAAGTGGACATCAAATTTCAAATTTTTTATAAATTTTTTTATTTCGTATCAATTCAATAGAATATGTAATCAATTCGCTCTTTAAATCCTCGTTAATTTCCCCATCATCATCTTTAGAATTACTATTTATAAGTTTCATTATTTTGTCTAATACTCTTACTAATGCTGTATCATCATATACAGCTTGTCTTAATAATTTATAAAACTCTGTATTATATTGCATTTTCTCATTCCTCCATAACCTTTTTTAATTTCTTTAAGGCTCTAGTTCGCCTTTTCTTTAAAGTTTCTATATTTTCATTTGTTATTTCAGATATTTCCTTATAACTTAATCCCTGTGTATATAATAGGTTTAATAATTTAATTTCAGTATCATTTAAAACTCCTATAATTGATATATCTTCATTTATAACATCTTTTGAATTTGGACATTCAATTTCTTCTAGTTCAACCTCATAATCTCTCATTCTCTCATAATCTCTAAAATAATTTAATCTCATGTGATAAAGTGCTTTTTGCATATAATTTATAAATTTTGCAAGTACAACATCATCTTCTAATTCTTCATTAGACATAAGAAAAACCTCCTATTCACTCAAATTTCAGTTAATTCAAGTAATAGGAGGTCCTCTACATTTAGGAGCTAAAAACACAAAATGAGCAGAAAAGTCTATAAAATCTTTTCTACTCACTTTGAAATATGCAATTATATTGAAATCAATCAAGACAATTCTCAAATCTACACACCTCTTAATGCGTAGATTTTTAGAACATAAACATAAACATTTCTATAAAGCTACGCCAAAAAATCTCTCATAATTTTTTTCCTTCAGCATGTTTATGCTTAATAAGTACATAGAATGGAATTGTCTTATATAAAAACAAAAAAGCACACAATTAACCCTTAAAAGTTAGTGTATGCTTTCTAAATTATTTTTATATAATAAATAAAAATCCATCTTATCCCTCCCTGATTTTAAAAAAACATCATTGGTAATCTGATGGATTTCTCTTTCGTTTTTAATTTCATCGACATAGTACCACATTTTTTGACACAAAAACTAAATAGTTTATGAAATGCCTAAATTTATATACAAAAGTCAATTTTTTTATTTTAGTATATGAAATATGCTATTTCATATAATGATTATAACTATCAAAATATGCTTTTTTCCGATATTTTCTGGTAATTTCAATAAAAATATATCATATTTCTATCGCAAAATTTGTCGAATTGTGCAAATATACAAATATTTTCTGTTCGCAATAGTCTATTTTCCCTAGAATTATTATATTTGCCCTAGTAAGTGGAATAATTATATAGGGGGAAAAAAATGATAATTAAAAACTTTAAAAATAGTAGAGAAAATATTGATATAAAACAAAAAGATATTGCAGAGTTCTTTAATTTGAACTTTACTACAATATCTGGTTGGGAAACTGGAAAAGATACTATCCCATTAAGAAGATTAATTGAATATGCTAATCATTATAACTTTAGTCTTGATTACTTGTTTGGTATAACAAATAAAAATGATGAATCATATTTGCCATTAGAAATAGATATAGATTTAATATCAAAAAATCTTCGCATACTTCGTAAAAGAAATTCTATGACACAAGAAGAAGTTGCAAAGAAAATCAATACATCACAAGCAAATTATGCACACTATGAAAATTCTAAAAACTTAATACCAACAACATTTTTGTATAGTTTAACACTTGTCTATAAACCTTTTTCAATAGATAAGTTATTAGGTAGAAAAAAGCAATAGGTCTTAT
>CAMEUC010000132.1 GCA_945937855.1 uncultured Clostridium sp.
TCTTCAGCTGCATGTGCTTCTGCATCTTTAACAGCTTTATCAATATCTTCATCTGAAAGATTTGAACTTGCTGTTATTGAAACATTTTGTTCATTTCCTGTAGCTAAATCTTTTGCTGATACATGAACTATACCATTAGCATCTATATCAAATGTTACTTCTATTTGTGGTATTCCTCTTGGTGCTGCTGGAATTCCTGTTAATTGGAATCTTCCAAGTGTTTTGTTATATGCTGCCATTTCTCTTTCTCCTTGTAAAACATGAACTTCTACACTTGTTTGACCATCTGCTGCTGTTGAGAATACTTGTGATTTTTTTGTTGGTATTGTTGTGTTTCTTTCAATTAATTTTGTAAATACTCCACCATATGTTTCAATACCTAATGATAATGGTGTTACATCTAATAATACTAAGTCTTTAACATCTCCTGATAAAACACCACCTTGAATTGCTGCACCTATTGCTACACATTCATCTGGGTTAATTCCTTTATTTGGTTCTTTTCCTGTTATTTTTTTAACTGCTTCTTGAACTGCTGGAACTCTAGTTGAACCACCAACTAGTAGTACTTGGTCTATTTCATTTGCTGAAATTTTTGCATCTTTTAATGCTTGGTTTACTGGTCCTGTTGTAGCTTCTATTAAATCCCTAATTAATTCTTCAAATTTTGCTCTAGTTAATGTTATGTCTAAATGTTTTGGTCCAGTACTATCAGCTGTAATAAATGGTAAATTAATATTTGTTTGTCCTACACCAGATAATTCTATTTTAGCTTTTTCTGCAGCTTCTTTTAATCTTTGCATTGCTGTTTTATCTGTACTTAAATCAATTCCTTGGTCTTTTTTAAATTCATCTACTAAATATTTTATGATTCTTTCATCGAAATCGTCTCCACCTAATCTATTGTTACCACTTGTTGCTAGAACTTCGAATACTCCATCTCCAATGTCAAGTATTGAAACATCAAATGTTCCTCCACCTAAGTCATATATCATTATTTTTTGGTCTTTATCTTCTTTATCCATACCATATGCAAGTGCTGCTGCTGTTGGTTCATTTATAATTCTTAATACATTTAATCCTGCTATTTTTCCTGCATCTTTTGTTGCTTGTCTTTGGCTATCTGAGAAATATGCTGGTACTGTAATAACAGCTTCTGTAACTTTTTGTCCAAGATAATTTTCTGCATCTGCTTTTAATTTTTGAAGAATCATTGCTGAAATTTCTGGTGGTGTGAATTCATCTCCTTCAATTTTTACCTTTCTATTTGTTCCCATATCTCTTTTTATTGAGATAACTGTATGGTCTGGATTAGTTACAGCTTGACGTTTTGCAATTTGTCCTACTAATCTTTCTCCATTTTTTGAAAATGCAACTACAGATGGTGTTGTTCTATTTCCTTCTGGATTTGGAATTACAACTGGTTCTCCACCTTCCATAACTGCTACACATGAGTTTGTTGTACCTAAATCGATACCAATAATTTTTGACATATAAGTCATCCTCCTTTAAATTTATATATATTTTTAAAATTAATAACATTTAATTTAATTAGCAGCAAAAACGAGTATTGCTAGGCAGACAAGCTAAAAAACCGGAGGCGTACATAGGTACGTCGAGGATTTTTTATGCGCAGTCTAACAACGCAAGACGAAGTTTTTCATGCTAATTTGCAACCACAACCATAGCGTGTCTTATAACCTTATTCCCAATTTTGTAACCTTTTCTAAATTCCTCTTTTACTATTTTTTCGCCTAAAGTTTCATCCTGTACACTGCTTACTGCTTCGTGTAGTTCTGGGTCAAAAGGCTTACCACAAGTTTCTATTTCTTCTACTCCAAACTTTTTAAATATATCACTAATTTGTTTTGTTACTAGTTCTATCCCTTGTTTAAAGCTTTCATCTTCGGTTTTTGCTTCTATAGCTTTTTCTAAGTTATCTTGTACTGGTAAAAAAGATGCTATTATATCTGCAACTAATGAATTGTACAGTGTTTCTCTTTCTTTTGAACTTCTCTTTTTAAAGTTTTCAAATTCTGCCATTATTCTTTTAAATCTATCTGTTGTTTCTTCTAACTCTTGTTTTGTTTTTAATAATTCATTTTCCATATTAGCATCTTCGGTATTATTTTCTTCTTTTATATCTTCTTTTATTTCTTCTTTGTTTTCCTCTGACATTATATACCTTCTTTCTTTATTCGAAGTGTGAAGTGGAATGTAGGAAGTGATATTTATTTTTAAGGTTCACACTTCTCACCTCATATATTATTTTAGTCTTTTTCATTTAATTTCTTATTTATATATTTCATAATTGAAATTACTTTCGAGTAATCCATTCTTTTAGGCCCTATAATTCCTATAGTTCCCATATTTTTTCCATATACTTTGTGTTTAAAAGTTATTATACTTAAATCCTTTAATTCTTCTCTTTCACTTTCTTCTCCAATATATACATTTATGTCATCTGCTAATCCTGAATTTAAAATTTCCAACATTGGCTCTTTAGTATCTAATATACTTAAAAAGTTTTTTGCTGTTTCTACTTTTTTAAACTCTGGAAAATCAAAAACTTTATTAGCACCTTCTAAATACACCTGATTTAAATCATCTATTACTCTATTCATCTGTGCAATAATAGGTCTAATAACATTTACTTGGTCACTCATTGCAGATACAATGTATTCCTCCATTGGCTTGTCTATTTTTTCTAATGGTTTTCCCCTTAATCTATTATTGAAAATGTTATTCAAACCATTTACTTGACTTTGTGAAATATCTTCATCATATTTAATAACAGATTCTTTAATTTGTCCATTTTCTGTTAGTATTACTGCCATTAAAAGTCTATTTCCTAATAATATAAATTTTATATCTGTTATTATATTATTGCTTGAATCTGGTCCAATTGCAACTGTTGTATAATGAGTAATTTCAGATAATGTATTTGTAGTTATTTTTGTTAAATCTTCAATTTCATTTACTTTTGTTTCTAATTGTTCTTTAATATATTGTATTTCATCTAAGCTTATATTTTCATCATTTAACAACTCATCTACATAGAATCTATATCCCTTGACTGATGGAATTCTTCCGAGCAGAAGTATGTGGTTTTTCTATATAACCTAATTGTTCTAATTCCGCCATTTCGTTTCTAATAGTTGCACTACTACAGTCTGGAATATATTTTTCTACAATAGTTCCAGAGCTTACAGGTTCTGCTGTATTAATATATTCTTCTATAATTGCTTTTAGCACACTTTTTTTTCTATCAGTTAACAATTTGCGACCTCCTCTTTAGCAATTATTTTGTTCGATTGCTAATATATTATACCTTTTTTTAGCAAAAGTCAATACAGTTTGCTAATTTTTTAAATTATTTATTGTTTCTTTATAATTTTCAGATGATATTATTGCACTACCAGCCACTATTATATCTACTCCCGCTTCTTGTACAGCTTTTTTTGTTTCTATATTTATGCCACCATCTGCTTCTATATATGTATCTAATTTATTTTCATCTATATAATTTCTTAGTTTCTTTATTTTTTCTAAAGTTTCAGGAATTAATTTTTGCCCACCTTTTCCTGGTTCCACTGTCATTATCAAAACTAAATACAAATATGGTAGAAATTCATAAAGTTCCTCCACATTTGTATTTGGTTTTATTGATATGCCACATTTTATTTTGTTTTCTTGTAAATATTTTATGTATTTTTTTACCTCTTCTTTATCTTTACAGGCCTCTAAATGAAATGTTATTATTTGCGGATTAAATGGCAAATATCTTTCTATATTTTCTTTTATATTTTCTACCATAAAATGAACATCTAAAGGTAAATTTGATATTTGCTTTATTTCGTTTGTGAATGTGTACATTTTTTCTTCTGTATTTTGTTCAACAAATTTGCCATCCATTACATCTATATGATAATAGTCTGTCCCTGCAACCTCTAAATCATAAAATGTTTTTATTGATTTTTCCTTCTTTACTCCCAGAACTGATGTTGATATTTCTACCATTTTATTTTCCTCCTTTTTTATTTTAATATTTAAGTCCGCCAAATCTCGTCGGGGTTTATATATTTTAATTCGCTCATTGCTTCCCACCGGCGCTGTAACAAGGCTTTCGCCTTTAACAGCCCAC
>CAMEUC010000133.1 GCA_945937855.1 uncultured Clostridium sp.
ACAGCAGGTCAAAATAGTGCCATATTTTTCCAATTTTTATGAATCATAATATTTTATATTAATATTTATGCTCAATTAAAAATTGATTAATTATATCATTTTCTATTTCTAAATTTTCAATTTGAATTTTTAAATTTTCGTTTTCTAATAATAGCTTTGCTACCTCTTCTTCTTTTGTGGTAAAAACTTCACCATATGCTTTTTCATCAGGGTTATCTGTTTTAAGAGCAAGATAGTTTGCGAGATTATACTTTATTTCATCAATAAGCATTATTATTTCTTTTGTTTTTTGTTTAACCAAATTTTTAAAGTTATTAATATATTCTTCAATTTCTTCACACGTCAATCCATAAGTGCACGCCTTGATTACATCCTTTAATTCTTCTAATAAAGTTTTTATTTCTTTTTATATTTTTGTATATCTTCATCTTTTATTATTCCTATCCATTTTATATTAAACATAAATATCTCCTCTACAAATTACTATTTCTAGTTGAAATTATAACATAAAAACATAAAATACTCCATACATCGCACAGAATATTTATAAATTTTTAAATTAAAATATTTACAATATCGCACATATTAATATTTTCACTTTTATCAATTTGAATCTTCTTTCTTGTATAATCAATATTAGTAACAATTCCATTAATCTCAATATATTGTCTATTCTTGTAGTATCTTATTTTTACATAGCTTCCTTTTTCAATTTTATTAAATTCATTTTCAAGTTCTGTTAAACTTTCTTCAGATAATTCTATTTTTTCTTCATATTCTATTTCCTTTTCTCGTAATGCTTCTTGAAGCCCTTTTAGTGCATCAAAGGGAAGAAATTGTTTTGCTCTATCAACTCTACTACCCACCGATTATGACCTCCTATTAATTCATTTCTAATCATTGTTGTTGCACCTTCTTCTAAATTCATACCTCTTAAAATTTTATTTTTCCCCATCTTGTTTTTTATACTACACATTGCTAATTCTAGTTTTCTTTCTTTATCTATTTTTTCTTGATCTGTAAATAAGTTTAATTGTATATTTTCAGTTTCAATTACATTAGCAAAACTAATCCCTATCCTTCTAATCCCTGTATATCTATTAGTTGTTCTATCATATAAATTTAAAAATGCTTTTAAGAGTTCTGAATAAACATTGGTGCAAGTTGTAATCTTTTGTGTTCCTCCTGTGGCTTTAATGACATCTTTTGAATAGCCTATATATAACTGTACTGTATCAGTTACTAAGTTACTTTCTATTAGTCTTAAACTTCCTAATTCTACCATTTCCTTTAAGACTAATCTTGCTTTTTCAAACGAATAATCTTCAAATAATATCTGACTATTAGAAATTGAGTTCGTTTTGGGTTTGTATGCTTTTATATCAGCAATTGTACAACTTTCCTTTCCCCAGGAATGGTCTATTAAATATTCAGCATTTACTCCAAATTCTTTATATATTTTTTTTGGTTCTGCATGTGCAATATCGTACATATCAAATATTCTCATTTTGTTTAATCTTCTTTCAATTCCATTTCCAATTTGCCAAAAGTCAGTTAAAGGTTTATGATGCCATAATTCTTTTTTATATTTTTCTTCATCTAAATATCCTATATTAGCTGAACTATGTTTTGCAGTAATATCTAATGCTATTTTTGTTAAATACATATTTGTTCCTATTCCTGCTGTTGCTGTAATTCCATAAGTATTAAATATATCTTTAATTATTGTTTGTGCAAGTTCTACTGCTGTCATATTATACATTTTAAGATAATTTGTAGCATCCATAAATGCCTCATCAATTGAATATACATGTATATCTTCTTTTGCAAAATACTTTAGATATATTGCATATATATTTGCAGAATATTCAATGTATTTTTTCATCCTGGGCAATGCTACAATATATTTTACTGTAGGTGGTATTTCATAAATTCTACATCTATTTTTTATTCCTAACATTTTCATCTTTGGAGATATTGCTAAACATATTGCTCCTTTTCCTCTGCTTGGATCAGCTACTACTAGGTTGGTGTTGAAAGGATCTAAATGTCTTTCTACACATTCAACTGAAGCATAAAATGTTTTTAAATCTATACATAAATATGTTCTTTGCATATTTTTCACTCTCCAATCTATAATTTTTAAAATTATTATAGCACCATTTTTATTATTTGTAAACATTTGTTTGTGTATAAATTAAAAGAATTTTTTTACAACTTTGGAATAATTTAGAAAATAAAAAAGCTAGTTTATAAAAACTAACTTTTTCTGTTTCATTCTTTTATTTAAGTCTTATAATTCATATATATTTGCTTTTACAAGAACTCTCTGTATTTTACTTTTTTCATCAAAAGAGATTTCCCAAATGCTTCCTGATATAGACCTTTTTATTTTCATTTCTTTGGTAGGTTCTCCTATTAATTTATTTAATTGCTTTTGTAGTTGTACTTTATTAGTATAAATTATTAGTTTTTTCTCATCATAGAGAACATTAATTGTAGTTTCCATCTCTGTTTTATTTGGTTCTTTATATATTTTCTCTTTCATAACATTCCTCAAATTTCATATTATTTTATATTTTTTTTCTTTTGTGAATGTTACTTTTAGTTAATTCATAACTTTGTTTAATTAGTGCTTTTACTAAACTGCTATCAACATTTTCACTCAAAATCACAGTATTCCAATGTTCTTTATTCATGTGATATGCAGGTATAATATAATTATATGAATTTCTTAACAAATCGGAATAATTTGGTTCTGTCTTTACATTTAGATACAATTCTCCCTTCACTTCCATTATTAAAGCAAACCATTTTTTATTGTTTGTATGTTTCATTACTACACTTACAGTATCATCTTGAAAAGGATAATCTTCAAATGTATTTGGCAATGTTAAACAATATTTAATGACATCTCGTTTATTCATATATATCAATCCTATTTTAATATAATATACTGCTAAATTTATTATTAAATTTGTTTATGTCCTTTGTACTTTGGCTCATAATAAAATCAGTTACTTTCATTTTTAGATTTTCAACTTCCTCTGTTGTATAATTTTTATCCTCTATACATATTCCTGCTTCATTAAATAATTCTATATCTTTATTTGAAAATTTCATTATTACATCCTCTTTTCCGTTTTATTGTTTCATTAAAATTATACCTTTTGTTATTGGATGCAAAAGTCTTACAAAATCAATTGCATCTTGCTCTGTTCCTACCACACTTCCATAATGTGTTGGTACTGCTATTTTAGGTTTTATTTCATTTATTAAATATGCTGCTTCTTTAAAGTCCATTGTATAAGTTCCTCCAACTGGAATAAAAGCCACATCACATTTAACTTTTTTGTTTTCTTCAGTAATATCTGTATCTCCTGCTATATAATATCTAATTCCTTTTATTTCAATAATGTAACCAACCCATTCATTTTCTTTTGGATGGAATTGTTTATTTGTGTTATATGCTGGTATAGTTTCAAATTTAATCCCTTCTGTCATATACTCTTTGTTTGGCTCTACTGTAATTATATAGTCTTGCCTAATTCCTTTTCTTAATAGTTTTGTTAATAATTCTTCTGGTGCTATAATTACAGTATCTTCTTTTTTTACTTTGTCTATATCTTCTTCTGAATAATGGTCATAGTGATCGTGTGTTACGAATATTAAATCTGCATCATTGTAATCTTTTTCTATTTTATATGGATCTATATAAATTATTTTTTCTTTATTTATTCTAATGCTACTATGACATAATAGCTCTATATTTTCTAACATATCTAATAGCCTCCTCTTTTTTTGTTTTCCATAGGCATTATAGCATAAAAAATTTAAAAAAGCACAAAAAAGCCAAAACGATTTATATTTTTTTATAAATCATCTTGGCTCTTATTTTAATATATTTAATTTTTATTTAAAATCCTGTTCTTGGAAGTTTCTTTATTTCTAACTTTTTACTATAAGATATTGTAGG
>CAMEUC010000134.1 GCA_945937855.1 uncultured Clostridium sp.
TGAATAAATTAATTGCATAGAAATAAAGTAGCCAAACGCAGGGGTTTTCATTTTTTAACCAATAAGTTACTCACACGAATTACAATTTATCAGTATATTTATAAAAGCGGATTATTCTCCGCTTTTGTTTTCATTATTCTTTTTTTTATTTTCTTCTTTAATCCCTTTTTTATCTTCTTCTTTTTTTTCTTTTTCTGGTTTTTGCTCTGTTTCTTCTTGTTTAGATTCGTTTTTTTCTACATGTTTTTCTTCTTTATTTTCTTTTATTTCCTCTTTAGTTTCTTCTTCGTCTTTCTTTGTTTCTGTTTTAATTTCTTCCTTCGGTTCTTCTTTTACTGTTTCTTTATCTTTTTTATCTTCAACTTTTTTGTTAGCTTGTTGTTCGACTTCTTTTTTCATATCGTTTTTTATATTCACTATTGGAATATTCGCATATAGAGATGGAGCCCCTGTTGTTCCATCTTCTTTAACTTCATTTGTAAGTCTTACATCTATTTCTTTTTCATCAACCTCTATGTACTTCTTAATAACCTCTATAATTTCTTGTTTCATCATTTCTAAAAAGTCAGCAGATACATTTGCTCTATCCTGCATCAGTACAAGATGTAATCTTTCTTTTGCTGTTTCTTTACTTTTTGTTTCTTTATTTTCTGATTTCCCTAATTTTTTGAAAAAGTTCATTATGCTTTCGAACATATGCATTGCCTCCCTTAAATTTATACCCTCAATTAATTATTTTCTTCTAAAAATATTTTTAATTTTTGCCCATAATCCTGTTTCTCTTCCTGGTATAGTTACATCTATATTTTCTCCTAAAATTCTTTTTGCTGTTTCTATATACGCTTTTCCTGATGGTGCTTTCTTATTTTTTATAACTGGCTCACCTTTATTTGTTTGAGTTATTATGTATTCATCATCTGGTATTACACCAATTAAGTCTATTGATAATAAATCTACTATATCATCAACATCCATCATTTCACCTTTTTTTACCATTCCTGGTCTTAATCTATTAACTATTAATTCTGGATTTTTTATATCTGATGATTCTAACAAACCTATTATTCTATCTGCATCCCTAATTGCAGAAATTTCAGCTGTTGTTACGACTATTGCTCTATCTGCACCACATACCGCATTTTTAAAGCCTTGTTCTATTCCTGCTGGACAGTCTATTAAAACATAATCAAATTCTTCTTTTAATTTTTTTGTTAATTCCTTCATTTGTTCTTCATTAATTGCTGTTTTATCTCTTGTTTGAGCTGCTGGTAATAAAAACAATTCCTCAAATCTTTTATCTTTTATTAAGGCTTGTCTTAATTTACACTTTTCTTCTATAACATCAACTAAATCATATACAATTCTGTTTTCAAGTCCCATAACAACGTCTAAGTTTCTTAGTCCAATGTCTGTATCTACTAATACTACTTTTTTTCCTTCCATTGCTAAGCTAGAACCTAAATTTGCAGTTGTAGTTGTTTTGCCTACGCCACCTTTTCCTGATGTTATAACTATTACTTCTCCCATAAATCTATCCTCCTAACAAGACTTTAAGTGTATATTATTGTAAAAATAAATGTGCTAATTTATGCCCCTCTTTAGGTCTATTTGAAAATTAGCACATTTATTTTATAATTTTTTTTTGAAAAAGTCAATTAATTTCACATAATTCTTATGGAATTTAATATTTTACATTTTTTAGTAGTTCTTCATATTGTTTGTAATTTGGTATGTATTTTTTTATCATTTCTTGGAATTTTTGGCAATGTGTTCTATATTTTAAATGACAAAATTGATGAAATATTATAAATTCTATTTCTTCTTTTGAATATTTCACTATTTCTGGGTTAATTATTATTATTTTTTCATCAAAATTAAATTTTGCCATAGTATTTGATTGTAGTTTTTCTATTTTATAGTCTTCTGGTACTATTTTTAATATTCGTCTTATTTTTTCCATAATGGCTTCTATTTCTTCAGTAGCAATTTTCTCATATAGCTTTTCAATTAGTTTTTGTAATATCTCATCTCTATCTGTAATTCTCTTATATTTATTAGGTAAACATATTGTAAGGTTTCTTCCTTCTAATGTTAGTGTTGGTTTTTTTAAGTTTTTATAGTTAATTATTACTTTACAATCTTCTCCTAATATTTTTACTACTTCATTTCTTATATAAATTTGATTTTTTTCTTCTTCGTATTCTTTTATTTTATTTAATATTATGTTTTTCTTTTCTTCAATTATTTTTCTTATTTTATTATTACTAAAAAACCATGGGGCATTAATAACTACTGTGCCATTTTGTATGTTTATTGAAACATCTTCGTTAAAATATCTGTTTACTGAATATACTATTACTTCTTTTTTATTGTTTAATCTTTCCATTTTTTTGCCCCCATTTCAGGCAGGTCTTAGAACCTGCCATTCATTTTTTCTCTTAGAACTTCTGTTCGTATATATTTTACAACCATGTTTTAAACTTGTCAATAGTTTTTGCAAAAAAATGTTCGGTTTTTATTTTTTTTGTACTATTATTGATTTTTCTTGAATATAATAATATAATCATATTCAGTTGAAGAATATAATTATAGTCTTCACAGGATACTCTTTATTTAAGGAGACCAAAATGAAAAATTTTTTTAAAACTTACAAGTCCACAATTATTTTGTTGGCTGCAATAATTGTTGGCGCTATCGTTGGGATAGTTTTCGGAGAAAAAGCAGCTGTTCTTAGTCCTTTAGGAGATATTTTCTTGAATTTACTGTTTGTAGCAATTATTCCTCTTATTTTTGTTAGCATTACAGTTTCAATTTCTAAGATGAAACAACCTAAAAGACTTGGAAAAATCATGCTTACTATCGTAGGCGTATTTGTTTTTACTTCATTAGTTGCAGTTTTGATTGGCTTGCTTAGTACTTATTCTTTTAACTTAGTTGAGTCAGAAGATGGAAAGCAAATTCGAGCTTCTCTTGAAACAGAGGAAGAAGCTGATGCTGAATCGGAAGATGTATCGTTTTTAGAAAGAACGGTTTCAGTTCTTACTGTTAGTGATTTTTCAGATTTACTTTCAAAAAACAACCTAATCGCTTTATTAGTAGTTTCTTTATTAGTAGGTTTGGCAATTAATATGTCTGGTGATAAAAGGAAACCCGTACAAGATTTTTTAATATCTGCAAATGAAGTAATCGTTAATTTTATTAAAATTATTATGTATTATGCACCAATTGGACTTGGTTCTTATTTTGCAGCACTCGTTGGTACATATGGTGCAGCAATTGCGGTTGGTTATGCTAAAACATTTTTTATTTACTTAATTGTTTCTATTCTTTTCTATGTGGTAATTTATACGATTTATGCATATATTTCAGCAGGAATTAAAGGTGTAAAAGTGTTCTGGAAAAATATTATACCATCTACAGTAACAGCCCTTGCTACATGTTCTAGTGCAGCATCAATACCTGTAAATATTGATACAGCAAAAAAACTAGGAGTATCTGACGATATTGCAGAAACCTTAATTCCACTTGGAACAAGTTTCCATAAGGATGGTTCTATTATAGGCTCTGTATTTAAAATAATGTTCCTAGTATGTTTATTCGGAAGTAGCGTAGGATTTTTCAAAGTATTATTAGTATCATTGCTTGTTACTTTACTTGTAACAGCTGTACCTATAGGAGGAGGTACAATTTCTGAAATGATGATATTAACACTAATGGGCTTCCCTGTAAATGCATTACCTATTTTAACTATAATTGCAACTATTATAGATGCTCCTGCAACAGTGCTAAATGTTGTTGGAGATACCGCCTCATCAATGCTTGCAGCAAGAATTGTAGACGGAAAAGATTGGATCAAAGGAAAATAAAAATTGTAATTTGTGTGAGTACCGTATTTGTTAAAAATATCAAAAGACGACC
>CAMEUC010000135.1 GCA_945937855.1 uncultured Clostridium sp.
TTTCTACCTTGTTTTTACTCTGTAGCTTTTCCATTTTTTTGTTCTTAATTTTTAATAATTTGTTTAATACCTCTCTTGGTGTTAAAAAAGATATTATATATTCTGCAATATATGGTAAATACAATACAAAATATATTGGGAATAATGCTGCATGGCAGTTTGCTAGTATTATTGGTACTATTACTAGACCTATTACATATCTATTTTTCTTAGTTTCTAAAAATCTTTCTATAAACAAGATAGTTAAAATACAGCATATATATGTTATTATCTGTGCTCTTGCTGTTATATACCCTTGCAGAAAGTATATCGATATTAATGTTATAATTGCAGATATAAGATGGTTTTTACCGATCTTTATATTTGTATAATAAATAAGTAAGTATATTATTATTCCTATTATTAGTGTAAATCCATAAATTCCGACAAATCCTAATAAACTATAGATTAGATAGAATACTACATCCATTAACCAATGTGGATATGTATATGTTATACCTTCATGCCATGCAAATGGTTCTACTCTATCCGTTATGACTCGTATTCCATTTTCACATATATATTCTCCAACTTTTATCATGTAAAATGTATCTTCTTGAAAAGATTGTGGTATTATTGCAATTGCAAACATAATAATTGCAATTACTATTATTATATTAAATTTTATTTTACTACTTTTACTCATTTTGTTCATCACCATTATTTACTTTCTTCACTATTTACTACATTCTCATCAAATATTATTTCTTTGCTAACAACAGTATATTCTTGTCCATCTAGTTCAACAGTATATAACCCTGCTTCTTTATCTACTGTTAAATTAGTAACTCCTTCTATACTGTTAATTGAGTCTTCTAGTGTTATATTATTAGATGATGTAAATACTTTTATTGCTTTATCTAATTTGTCTTTTGCATTTTCTTCTTTGTTCTTTGCAACTGTATCTTTATTTTCTCTAACTAAGCAGAAAATTATTACAGCAAGCACTATAAACACGGCAATTTCTAATACTGTTATTAATATTTTCTTTGTTTTTTGTTTCATAATATTTTACACCTCTATATTTTGTAATTTGTATACAAAACTTATATTATTGTAATCCTTTATATACATACCAGCATCCATCTTTAACTCCATCTGTTGGATATGTTGTTGAGTCTGTACTTGTTACCGTTCCATATAAATAGCTACCTTTTGATTTATACGTAATTTCAAGTCCGTTTGGATATGTGTCATAGTAAATATAATAAATATTAGAGTTGCCATTAAATTCATATCCTTTATACCAAGCTAATCCACTTGTATTTCTAATTAAAGTACAAGTACACGTCATAGTATAATTAACATTATTTGTTGGAATAGCAAATGGATAATTTTTATACATTCCATTTAACCAATCAGCCAAGGTTCCCCTCCATTCATTAGATACTGTGAAACTATTATTATTTGGAAAATCAGCACAAGCATATCTAACTATTTCTCCTCCATATGATCCTTCACTATAGGAAGTAGCACTTGCGTTAAGAAATGTCAGAGTAACTGAATACTTTTCCCAAACATGTGCTTGAGTTGCTGGTGGTTCTTCTGTCGAGCCACTTTCACCTTCTCCTCCACTTGTACCTCCGCTTGTTCCTGATTGGTCTGCTGATGGTTTTTCATCTACATAGTCTTGCATAGAATCATACCAAACACCATCTATGTTTATTCTTCCACTTGCTAACTGTTGTTCCTCATTTATTGCATTTTTTGTCTCCCCTGTTGCTTGTCCGGCATGTTTAAATAGCCCTCCATTTACTGCAACTGTTATTGTTACAGCTACTAATATTAGCATAACTATTATTGTTATAACTAACGCAATAAGAGTTATACCTTTGTTTGTGTTTTTCTTTCCGCTTCATCTTTCCTCCATTTTTTTATTTTTTATTCTTTCCTTTTTTATTAAAAAGAACAAGATTTTGCATAACGCAAAATAAGACCTGTTTTATATGCGTAGGTATAATAACATAAGCTTATAACTCGGGTCTTTATTTCTTTTTTGATTTTCTAAAACTACTTGTCTATATACAGTTTCAGAAGTTATAAATTTCAACATATTTTCCACCTCTTTTGTTTCTATTTTTATTGAATAATTTTACACTATAATTTTTATTTTGGCAAGGAATTTTTCCTTTTTTGATAAATTTGTGTTTATTTGACATTTTATGTTAAATAGTGTATAATTTTTTTGTTGTACTCATTCGGAGTACACTACTAAAGTATATAACTTTAGTATTTGAATTTGGCGGATTTTTTCGCCACACGAGAAAGGAATTTTTATGCTGCAACATCAAGAATATTCCCCTGATTGTCAGGAATGTGAGTATCCATGTTTCGAATTTGAAAAAACAGGATATTGCTGGCAAGAGCAAGGTTGTTGTCCTATGCTTGAACCTTATGAGTTTCGGGCTTCTAACCCCGAGCCTCAGTGATTTAGCATAAAAAGTTGCCCCATCCTTTTCAGGATGGGGCTTTTCCTTTTTAATTTTGCATTATGTCATCGACAACATCTTTTAAACAAATTGGTGTTACTTTGAATTTTCTTAGTTTGCTAATTATTGAGTCAATGATAGACTTTTCATCACTAATTTTATCAACTTTTTCTTTTTCGATATTTACTTTTTTTCCTTGATATTCTTTTTTTACAATTTCTATCCCATAGCTTGTGGTATCTTCTCTTAAGAAATAATTTTTTCTTTTTTTAGTTCTATAATATTCTAATTCTATTCTATTTTTTACATTGTTGTCTTTTGTGTCTAAAATAGTGCTTCCATAGTATACTTTAGAATTCATAAAAATTTATATCTTCCACTTTCTTATGTATTTTGTATTTAAAGAATACACTATTTAAATATAATACTGTTTAATCTATAATGCAAGACAATTTTGTCGCAATATATTACATAATTCGACAAAATATGTTTATATGATTACATTTGTAAGGGCAGACCCTGTGTCTGCCCTTACAAATGCTTAAAAAATTTTTATTTATGTGGCACCAATAGATTATCTAAAAATTAGCCTCTTCTATATTTACCTCTTGTTCTAATAATTTTTGGGCCACATTTGCAAAGTTAGTTTCTTTATCTGTTAGATAAATTTTAAAGCTTTTTTCTTCATTATTGCTTTCTTTTTTTTCATTTTGTAGATATTCTTTTAAATAACTTGCAACTTTTTCTCCTGTGTTTATTATATCTACTTTTTTATTTAGCTCTTTCCTTATTAATAACTCAAATAAAGGGTAATGCGTACATCCTAAAATAAGTCTATTTATTTTTTTAAAGCATTTCATATATTCTTTTATCGTGTATTTTGCAACTTTATTACTAGTCCAACCTTGCTCTGCCATTGTTGCAAGTAGTGGTGTTTCCTCAGATTTTACTTCTACATTTGGCAGTTTTTCTAAAATTTTTTCTTTCCAAGCATTGCTTCTAATTGTTCCTTGAGTTGCAATTACTCCTATTGTTTCCTTAGATTTTACATTTTTTTGCAGATAATATATAGTTGGTTCTATTATTCCTATTATTGGAATATCAAATTCTTTTTTTAGTATATCTAAACTCTGGCTTGTTGCTGTTCCACAAGCAATTACAATTAATTTGGCATTTTTTTCTATTAGATATTTTATACAGTTTCTTGAGGTTTCTATTATTGCCTCTTTAGATTTTGAGCCATATGGAAATCTTTTTGTGTCTCCTAAATAAATTATTTCCTCATTTGGTAAAACACGTTTTACTTCCTTTAAAACTGTAAGTCCTCCTATTCCAGAGTCGAACATTCCTATTGGTCTTTTATCCATACAAAAATCTCCTTTGGAATTATATAAATTGTAATTTGTATGTCACTGCTTCTCAGCCTACCTTTTGTATGATTTTTT
>CAMEUC010000136.1 GCA_945937855.1 uncultured Clostridium sp.
TACTTCTTTAACATAGTATTTTCCAAGTGGTAAATTATCAATTTGTGCCACACCCGTTCCAGATGCAGTTGTTATTTTGCTAACTTCTTGACCTTCTGTATAGAATGTCTTTGTTCCTGCTTTGTTTGTAATCTTTTCTGCTGCTATTACTTGAAATACTGCACCACCAATTTTGTCGTTATTTTCACTAACTTTATAAAGAACTATTTTTCCAGTTGGCTCTGTATCTTTAACACCTTCAATTTTTAATTCTACAACTGGAGTTGTGTCATTTTTATATACTAAATTTG
Organism: uncultured Clostridium sp.; assembly: GCA_945937855.1. Lineage (GTDB taxonomy): Bacteria > Bacillota > Clostridia > TANB77 > CAG-508 > UMGS1933. The sequence continues at coordinate 291 of CAMEUC010000136.1, forward strand.
CAGTATATGTTTGCTCATTTAGTAAATATCCAGTTGGAGCAGAAATTTCTTTTACATAGTATTTTCCAAGTGGAAGATTATCAATTTGTGCTACACCAGTTCCAGATGCAGTTGTTATTGTAGCAACTTCTTGACCTTCTGTATAGAATGTTTTACTTCCTGCTTTATTTGTGATTTTTTCTGCTGCAGTTACTTTGAATACTGCACCACTAATTTTGTCATTATTTTCACTAACTTTATATAATAAAATCTTACCAGTAGGTTCTGCATCTATTATTGTTTTTGTTGATGTTTGTGCTGCCTTAACTTCTACTTGATATGATTCTGGATTTAATAAATATCCTTCTGGAGCAGATTTTTCTTTTATAGTATAAGTTCCTTTTCTTAATTTATCTATAGTAATTTTTCCATTTGTAACAGTTACATCTTGATTGTAATTATTAGGACCTGTAACATTAAACACAGCACTATTTATTAAGTCATTGTTATCACTTAATTTTGTTACTTCTATATTTCCAAACAAATTTATTTTCAAGCTCATTGCCATAGGTACTGGATCATTATAATGTAAAGCCATTAACTGATCTTGTACTCCAGTTGTAAAAGAAAAATATACAGTTGTATCTTGATCTCTTGATTCTTCTTTTACTAATCCCCAACTTTGAAATGTGCTATCAGAAATATTTAGACTTTCTACGGTGCAATCTTCTGATACTGTAATTGTTAATGTGTTTTCTCCTTTATTGTGTTGAAATCTCACATTATCTTTTGTATTGTCTATACTTGAATAATCAGCTAATACTCCGTTTGTATCATTCAATACTTTGGTTTCTCCTGCTTCTATTTCAATAGTAGTTGCATCAAAGCTAGGTCTTGTCTGCATATTGTTAATTTTGTTATTTATGTCATTTTTAAATGCAACATAGTCGGCTTGAACTGTTGAATCTCTAAATGTAGCATTTGATTGTCCTAAAGTTTCCCAAATGTATTGTTGAGTAAAAACATAGGCTTGCTTTACCCATTTCATATCATTCGCAAGTATTCCTCCATCTACTACATAACCCCCATTGTCCTTATACCAACCAAAATAAGCAATCTTACAAGCTCTTTTTATTGTAGCATCTGTAGGTGTATAATAATTCCCATTATAATAACTTCCTGTTTTGAAATCTACCCCGTGTTCAGCACAAAAAACGGTATATCTTTCTCCAGTAGTATTGTTTATCAATCTTCTAATTAAAACGCCAGTTGAACCTGCTGCATGATCTGTAGTTAACATTCCAGAAGCATATTGACCTCCAACGAAAGAGCCACTTCCAGATACTGCAAAAACTGGACTAATATTAGTTAATATAGTAATTAATAGCAATAGTATTGCAACTATTTTTTTATTTAAAATATAATTCTTAATAGTTTTCACTTTTAAAATCTCCTTTTCTTAAAAATTTGCAAAAAAATAAAGGGTACAAAATCCCTTTAATAAAATGTTACTCTCATTCCTAAATAAACACCTTCATTGTCTTTTATAGGAACACACTCGCCACTAAAATCATAAGACTTTAAATATTCTTGTGCAGCTTGTGTTACATTATCCATAGTATATCCATCAGTAAATAAAAAATCTTTATTTGCTGGTTTTTTCTTTGTGTTTTTCTCTTTATTTTCATTTGATGCAGTAGTAGTCTGTGTATTTTCTTTAGGATTCTCTTTTATTTCTTGCTTTGTATTTTCTTCTTTTGCAACTATATTTGTATTATCTTTCGTTGCTTCCTCTACCTGTTCCATATTTTCTTTAATCGTTATATTTTCAATATTTGAAGTAGTTTCTTCATCTGTATTATTTTCATTGATAATATTGTTTTCATCATCTTTTTGGATAAAGTTGTCTATATCATTTGATGATTGTTTATATTTAGCATAAAATCCATAAAAAAATATACTTATTATAAGAAATATTGCAATAATAAGAAAAAATATTTTCTTTTTTCTAGCATCCTTTAAATAAAGTTCTAATAATTTTTTATCCTGCTCATTCATTATTTTTTTCCTCTTTAGGATGTGTGCAATCAATAAATTTTTTCTCTAATTTTTCATACTCCTTTTTTATTGTAGTATAATTTTTTATTTTAATGTCAATATCATCAATTTTCTTTTGTAGTTTAGATTGTTCAGTTACAAATTTAGATTTTTCTGCATTTAATCTTTCTATTATTTTTAACACTCTTTTTATCATAGTTTTCCTCCCATAAAAAAAGAGCCAAGAACTCAATCTTGACCTTTATATAGTTTTACTTATCTGTAATAAAAGTTTATAGTCCATTTACTACAATACATACAATTCCATACTTCATATCCAGAAGGACAATTTTTATAATATGTGTCATTATCTATTTTGTTGTTTTCCCATTGATCTCCCCAATATTTTATTTGTTGATTATAGTAAGCAATAGCATCATTTTTAGAATTGAACCATTTTCCAGAGTTTCCTATATTCATTCCGTGATTGTTATTATTAGTACATCTTTCAACTTTTGGCTCTGTTTTAGTTTCTTCTTGTTTATTATTTTGACTACTTGATGATTGAGAAGTAGGATTAGTTACTGGAGTAGTTGTAGATGTATGTGTTGTTGTTTGACTTGTACTTTGTGTTACATTTTCTTTCTTTGGTGTACTTAAATTATTTGATGAACTACTCTTTGTTTGAGTAGATGATTGTGTATTTTTCGTAGTTGTTTGAGTTTCTTGTTTCTTTTCAACAGTTTCTATAGTTTCGTTGCTTATTCCTGTGATAATAGTTTCAGTATTTTCTTTAACTGTGTTATTTTCCATCTCATTAACTACTGTACTTTTATCATCTGCAATAGAATTTATTGTATTTTCTGGCAAAGTATTTATTTCATTTAAACTTTCTATTTTAGCTTGACTGTCATTCTTGTATGATAGAAAATATATACTTCCTATAATTCCAAGAACTACTAATATTAAAATTGTTATTATTATAAGGATTCTCTTTTTCATCATAATAGACACCTCCTACCATAATAATAACGTGATTTTTTAAATTTGTCAGCTCTTTTTCCACAATTTTTCTAAATTAGATTCAAACTAGCAATAATGTAATATCTCTGATCTGTAGGTCTTGTCTTTGTATTTATATAAGAACAAGTAGATGATTTAACTATTTTATTGATATTTTCATCATTCTCGATTTTATATTTACTTACATTTTTATAGTATATTATTTTCTCATCAAAATCTAGTAACTTAATATTTTGACATTCATTTTCTATTCCTATTGAATATACACTAAATATTGATGCTTCATAATCCCCATTAGGTGTATATATTTTAAATTTAATATGTGAATAAAGGAAATCCTTATCCATATAATTACCTAAATTTGAAAACATACTACCATTCCTCATATTATGCCCATATACT
>CAMEUC010000137.1 GCA_945937855.1 uncultured Clostridium sp.
ATTACTTCATATAATATATATGAGGTGATTTTTTTGAAGTTAAGAGATTATGATAGAAAAAGTGTTGTTAAATATGCAAAGCAATGGGCTTTTGATAGAAATCCCCAATATTATAATTTTGATAGTGTGGGAGGAGACTGCACTTCTTTTGCATCTCAATGTATATACGCAGGTGCTAAGATTATGAATTATAATCAAAATGGTTGGTTTTATAAAAATGGAAATAATAAATCTCCTTCTTGGACCGGAGTAGAATTTTTATTTAATTTTTTAGTTAATAATAAAGGTATCGGCCCATATGGTAGGGAAGTATCTAAAGAAGAAATAAATTTGGGAGATATAGCCCAGATTAGCTTTGATGGGCTAAAATATGCACATTCATTAGTAATAGTAAATATTAAGAAACCTATAAATTTAGATAACATATTAATAGCGTCACACACTTATGATTCATATAATAAACCAATATCTGCTTACAATTTGAGCAAAGTTAGATTTATTCATATTGAAAAAATAAGAATTTGGTAACAATTTTCTTGTAAAGTAATAAAGCTTATGATAAAATACAACAAAAAGAAATTAGAGATGTAAATTAGTGGTAATGGAGGATTTCCAATGAATAAAACAAAAAGAAGAATTTTTAATACTGCTATAAAAATATTTTCAGAAAAAGGTTACGATAATTCAAGTGTAGAGGAAATAACAGCAATTGCAGGAGTTGCAAAAGGTTCATTGTATTATCATTTTTCTAAAAAAGAAGATATTTTTGATATGCTTTTAGAAGAAGGATTAAAATTATTAAAAAATAATATAGAAATTAAAACAAGAGATTGCACAACTGCATTGGAAAAAATAAAAGCAGTTATATTAATACAAATAAAAATTAGTGTAAAATATGAAGATTTTCTTAATGTTGTTTTATCTCAAATATGGGGTGAAGAAGAAAAAAATAAAAAATGTAAAAAAGCAGTTTTCGAATATATAAAAATAATTGAGAAGATTATAAAAGAAGGTATTGAAAACAACGAATTTTATGATGGAAATGTAGAAGCAATTGCATCAGGAGTTGTTGGTGTTACAGCTTCAAGTTTGATTTATAGACTAAAAAAGAATAGAGAAGTTGATGTTCAGAGTGTATATGATGGGTTTATTAATACAGTAGTCAGAGGAATTAGTAAATAATAAAAACTGACCACTCAGGCTAGAGACATTTTAATTTATTTGTGATATAACTATATAAATTAAAATAATGAAAGAGGTTATTTATGAAAGATGTAAAAATTTTTAAAGCAACAGAATTTAAAAATATTAAGGAAATTATTTATAATTCTGTAAAATTATATGGTGAAAAAGCTGCATATGTAATAAAACATAAAGAAAAAAAAGAAGTTGTTTACGAGAACATAACATATAAAAAATTATTAGAAGATGTAAATAAACTTGGAACAGCTTTTTTTGATATGGGATTTCAAAAAAAGAGAATTGCTATAATAGGAAAAAATAGATATGAATGGGCATTGGCACATTTAGCAAATATGCTAGGGGGAATAATATCTGTCCCATTAGACAAAGACTTACAATATGATGAACTAGAAAATTCACTAATTAGAAGTAAAGCAGAATGTATAGTTTTTGATGAAAAATTAGCAGACCAAATAGCAGAAATTGAAAAGAATGGAAAAACTTCATTAAAAGAATTTATATGTATGAGTAAAATAGATGGAAGACCATCAATACAAGAACTTGTAAGTAAAGGAGAAGACCTACTAAAACAGGCTAAAAAAGAATATTTAGATGCAAAAATAGATGAAAATGCAATGAGTATATTATTATTTACATCTGGAACCACATCAAACTCAAAAGCAGTAATGATTTCTCAAAAAAATATTGCATCTAATATTTATGCAATGCAATGTGTAGAAAATATTAGAAGTACAGATACAAATATAGCATTTTTACCATTTCACCATATATTTGGCTCAACAGGTATGCTAATGATGCTTAACCAAGGGGTAACAACAGTATTTCCAGATGGGTTAAGATATATAAAACAAAACCTAAACGAATATAAAGTATCACTATTTATTGGAGTTCCTGTTTTGATAGAAGCTATTTATAAAACAATAATGAAGGAAATAGAAAAACAAGGTAAAACAAAATTAATAAAAATTGCTATGAAAATAAGTAACTTTTTAATGAAGTTCCACATTGATATAAGAAGAAAATTATTTAAACAAGTACTAGATGCACTTGGTGGAGAACTAAGATTACTTATTTCTGGAGGGGCTCCAGCAGACCCAAAAATTTCAAAAGGTTTTCAAGATATGGGAGTAGACATAATTCAAGGATATGGATTAACTGAAACAGCACCTGTTATATGTGCTGAAAATAAAATGGCATTAAGAAATGGCTCAGTTGGTGTTCCGATGCTAAATGACACAATTGAAATTGAAAATCCAGACGAAAACGGAATAGGGGAAATAAAAGTAAAAGGACCAAACGTAATGCTAGGTTATTATGAAATGCCAGAAGAAACAAATGCAGTTTTAAAAGATGGATGGTTTTATACAGGAGATTTAGGATATTTTGACAAAGACGGATTTTTATTTATAACTGGTAGAAATAAAAATATGATAGTACTAAAAAATGGTAAAAAAGTATTCCCTGAAGAATTAGAAACACTAGTAAATAGAATAGACCTAGTAGAAGAATCTATGGTTTTTGGTTTACCAGATGAAAAAGATAAAAATGATGTTATGCTATCTGTAAAAATTGTATATAACGAAGATGAAGCTAAGGAAAAATATGAAGGTAAAACAGAAAAAGAACTATATGAGATAATATGGAATAAAATAAAAGAATTGAACAAAACCTTCCCAAGATATAAACATATTCAAAAAATGATATTAACAAAAGAAGAATTAATAAAAACTACAACCAAAAAAGTGAAAAGACAAGAAGAAATGAAAAGGATATTGGCAGAAATTTAAATAGAAAACGGCCGTGATTTTATTTAATAAATCACGGCTGTTGGCATATATGTATCATCTGGAGGAGAAACTTGTGCATCTTCTGGCTCATCTACAGTAGAAATTTTTGTGATTTTAAGTATTGGAATTTCTCCGTGATAATTTCCTTTTTCAATAGTACCAGTAATTTTAACCCAAGTTCCATCTGCAAATTTTTTAGCATCTTTATATGAACATAAGAAACCTACTACTAAGGTTTCGTTATAATGGCTAGTTTTCATATCTCTTGCTAATACAAATTTATCTTCTTCAAAATCAGAATTTCTATAAACATATCCGGTAAAACAAATACTTTGCCCTACATAATCATCTAAATTTTCATAAACAGATTTTAAAACATTTGTATAATTACTTGCTTCAATAACAGAAACCTCTGGAGCAGGCATTTCATCACGCACTCTAAAACTTTCTGATAAAATCTTGTAAATTGAAATAATAAAGAAAATAGTAATAATAATAGACATAATTATAAATGCTATTTTAACAATATTTTTTGAATTTAATTTAACATTACAAACAAACATGATTCCTCCTTTTATGTTACATTAAATTGTAATTTATGTGAGTAATTTTAATAATCCGCTCCCAGGGTGTTATATATTTTAAATCGCTCCTTGCTTCCCA
>CAMEUC010000138.1 GCA_945937855.1 uncultured Clostridium sp.
CGTTAGCCTTGTTACAGCGCCGGTGGGAAGCAAGGAGCGATTTAAAATATATAACCCCGGCGAGATGCGGCGGACGGACAAATTATAAATTAAACAATGTTCTTACTGTTTCAAACAATGAACTAATCTCCTTTATGACCATAGTTAAAACTATTACTAAACCAGCAAGTGTTGTCATCATTGCTTGATCTTCTCTTCCTGCCCTTACTAACACTTGGTGCAAGACAGCAACTAAAATTCCTATTGCTGCTATTTTAAACAATAATTCTATATCCATATTTCCTCCGTTTTTACATTAGTATTATTACAATAGCTAAACCTATTATCATTCCTAAAGTTCTATACATTTTCTCATTTTTCAGTCTTTCTTTTTCTGCCTTTTCTATCTGCTCATCTAAAAAATTGCTAGTTAGTTCAATTTGATTTATTTGCCCTTCTATATCTGTTTGTCCTAATAATTTGCTTAAGTTTTTTAAAACGTTTTTATCCTCTTCGTTTATATTTAAAAAGTCGGTATCTATTGCGATATTCCAAGCGTCTCCCGCTGTTAATAATTTCATATTATTGCTTGCTAGTTTAAATATTTTTCCGGGTTTTGAGGTAATCTGCTCTGATATTTGCTCGAATATTTCAGGTATTGGCTCATATGTAAATTTTATTTTTGCTTTAAACATGTTTAATGCATTTTTAAATTCTTTTAGTTCATTTACTCTTTCCTCATATTTTTTTGAAATCAACATTCCTATTGCAGAACTTGATAGAAAAATAAAAGAATAAATTATTATTTTTAATCCTAACGTAAAATCACCCTCTTTATTTATCTTGCAAAATGTATTTTTCTTTATCAAATGAATAAATTTTCTCAATTTCACCACGTTTTCCCTTTGGCTTTAGAAAAATTATTTTTTCAAATATAAATGAATCTATAAGTTTTTTTAGGTGTTCATTTAAATATAATTCTCTTAAATTCGCTCCATGTGCTGTAAAGATTCCTTTTATGCCGAGAGCACATTGCTTCATTAATTGCAATAATATCTTCATTACTTCCAATTTCATCTGCGACAATCACTTGTGGTGCCATACTTCTAATTAACATTTTCATTCCTATAGCTTTTGGAATGTTTGCTAATACATCCGTTCTGTTTCCAATATCATTTTGTGCTTCTCCTTTATACATCGCAGAAATTTCTCCTCTTTCATCAACAAGTCCTACTGTTAAACCTTTTAAGAATTCACTTCCATTACTTATGTTCCTTACTATATCTCTTAATAATGTAGTTTTTCCTGCACCTGGCAAAGATAAAATTAAAGTATTATAAATGTTTTCATTTTTTCTATCTATAATATTATTTAACATGTTATTACTACAGCCTATTATTTGTTTTGCTATTCTAAAATTTAAACTTGATATGTAATTTATATTAATAACTTTATTATTTTCTATAACACAGTTTCCAGCTATACCAATTCTATGACCACCCTTTATTGTTATATATCCTTCACATATTTCTTTTTGATATGAATAAATGGAATTTTCACAAATATTTTGTAGTGTTTCTAATATATCCTTTGAATTCACAATATAATTTATAATTTTTTCGTTACTATTAAATTTTAAAATAATATTCTTGCCATTTCTTATTCTTATTTCTTCTAAAAATTTCATTTCATCTTCTGTTTTCATTGTTTCTTTTAAAATTTTGGAAATATTATTTGAGAAAAAATTAAAAATATCATAAAGCATACATATATTTCTCCTTAAATAAGCATGTCCTTATTTAAATATATGCTTTATGATATTTTTTTAGAACTAATTTATAAAAACACATTTAGTTTTTATAATTCTATTTCAACAATATCTTCATCTTTTAGATTAAATCTTTCCCTAAAGCTTATATCTGATACAATTTCTATAATATTAGAGTTATGTGCTGTTTTCTCTGACCTTACAATATATGCTTTTTGGTTTAAGATTTTACATTCTTGTACATACACATTTTGCGTTCCACCATATTCTTCTTTTCCTATAGTATAATACTGTTCTAATTCATATGGTTTTTCTAATTCTATGTTTAATGTACCATGAAATAATTTCATTTCAAAATTTTTGTAGAATTTTTCTTCTATTTTTTTTATCCAAAAACTTGCATTTCCTAAACCTTTTTTTACTTTACCTTTTAAAATCATTTATTTATCCTCTTATAAAAGGGCAACTTTTGGTTGCCCTTTCACTATTTACTAATTTATTTTATTGCTTTTCTTCCTCTAAATACTGCTACATCTCCTAGTTCATCTTCTATGTTTAGTAAACGGTTGTATTTTGCAACACGGTCTGTTCTACATGGTGCTCCTGTTTTTATTTGTCCTGCATTTGTTGCTACTGCTACATCTGCTAATGTTGTGTCTTCTGTTTCTCCACTTCTATGAGAAACTACTGCTGTATAACCATTTCTTTTTGCAAGTTCAATGGCATCTAATGTTTCTGTTAATGTTCCAATTTGATTTAATTTAATTAAAATGCTGTTTGCTGTTTTGTTATCAATTCCTTTTTGTAAACGTTTAATATTTGTTACAAATAGGTCGTCACCAACTAATTGAACTTTGTCTCCAATTCTCTCTGTTAGTTTTTTCCAGCTTTCCCAGTCTTCTTCTGCTAAACCATCTTCAATTGAGATTATAGGATATTTGTCAGCTAAACCGACTATAAAATCTATCATTTCATCCTTTGTTTTGAATTCGTCTGTTTTCCAGAAGTAATATCCGTCTTTTCCTATTTTCTTTGCTTCATCATACATTTCTGTTGCTGCAACATCTAATGCTAAGCATACATCTTCTCCTGGTTTGTATCCAGCTTGTCTGATAGCTTCTAGTATTAATTCAACAGCTTCTTCTTCGCTTCCTAGGTTTGGTGCAAATCCACCTTCATCTCCAACACCTGTAGAATATCCTTTTGATTTTAATACTTTCTTTAAGTTATGGTATACTTCTACACCCATTCTCATACATTCACTAAATGTTTTTGCTCCTACTGGCATAATCATAAATTCTTGTACACTTAAGCTACTATCTGCGTGTTTTCCACCATTCATAATGTTCATCATTGGAACTGGTAATTCTTTTGCATTTACCCCACCAATGTAATTATATAAACTCATTCCTAAAGATGCTGCGGCTGCTTTTGCAACTGCTAATGATACTCCAAGAGTTGCATTTGCCCCTAATTTTCCTTTATTATCTGTTCCATCTAATTCAATCATCATTTTGTCTATTTTAGCTTGCTCATAAACATTCATTCCTTCTAATTCTTTGCTGATTTTTTTATTTACATTTTCTACTGCTTTTAAAACACCTTTTCCTAAATATCTATCTTTGTCTCCATCTCTTAATTCAACTGCTTCAAAGCTTCCTGTTGATGCTCCTGATGGAACCATTGCTACTCCTGTAAATCCTCCTTCTGTTACTACTTCTACTTGAACTGTTGGGTTTCCTCTTGAGTCTAATACCTCTAATGCTCTTACACTTTCAATTCCTAAGTAATCTTTCATTAACAATCATCCTTTCTTTTTTTATAATTAATAAGTGAGAGTTGCCAAATGGGACGGGGCATTTTGGCAATT
>CAMEUC010000139.1 GCA_945937855.1 uncultured Clostridium sp.
ACTTGCTTTTTATTTTTTTTGTGATAAAATAATAATAAATTTTTATTAATGGAGGTATAACTATGGATTTAAAAGGATCTAAAACAGAGAAAAATTTAATGGAGGCATTTGCAGGAGAGTCTCAAGCAAGAAATAAATATACATACTACGCAAGTAAAGCAAAAAAAGAAGGATATGAACAAATAGCAGCAATATTCCAAGAAACAGCAGATAACGAAAAAGAACATGCAAAACTATGGTTTAAATTATTACATGGAGGAGCAGTTCCAACAACTGTAGAAAATTTAGCAGATGCAGCAGCAGGAGAGAACTACGAATGGACAGATATGTATGATAGAATGGCTAAAGAAGCTAAAGAAGAAGGATTTGATAAAATAGCATTTTTATTTGAATCAGTAGGAAAAATAGAAAAAGAACATGAAGAAAGATATAGAAAACTATTAGCAAATGTAGAAAACGGAACAGTATTTGAAGCAGGAGAAGTTAAAATTTGGAAATGTAGAAACTGTGGACACATAGTAGTAGGAACAAAAGCACCAGAAATATGCCCAGTATGTGAACATCCAAGAGCATATTTCGAAATAAAAGCAGAAAATTATTAAAATAAAGATAGGGTCGGGTATAATGCCCGACCATTTTTAAAAATTATTATTAAATAAATTGTAATATGGAGGTGAGAGGTGGGAAGTGTGATTGATAAGGACAAATCTTCGAAGAAATTACCCTAAAATCGCACCTCGCACTTCTCACTTCACACTTCAGTTTGCAAAAAACCTTAATAAAATAAAAAAGGAGTAACAGCCGTGTTAAAACAAATATTTATAAAAAATTACAAAGATACAAATAACCCAGATATTAGAAACAAATATGGCAAAGTAGCAGGAATTTTTGGAATGATTTCAAACCTAATATTAGGTGTTATAAAACTAATAATTGGATTTATATCTAACAGTGTTAGTATCATGGCAGATGCGGTAAATAACTTATCAGACATGGCGTCATCAGCACTTACAACTATAGGGTTTAAACTAGCAAGTAAAAAGCCAACACATGAGCATCCATATGGATATGCAAGATATGAATATGTTTCAGGTTTTGTAATTGCCATACTAATGCTTATAATGGGTTTAGTTTTTGCGAAAGAGTCAATTGTAAAAATTATATATCCAGAAGAACTAGTTATAAATACAGTAACATATGTTATACTTATAATTGCTATTATGGGAAAAGGATTACAGATGTTAGTGTATTTAGATTTTTCAAAAGCAATAAATTCTAATACCTTAAAAACTAATGCAATAGATACAAGAAATGATATTATTTCCACAACAGCAATTTTAATATCTATGATAATTATGAAGGTTTTTAATATAAATATTGATGGATTTTTAGGGTTAGCTGTATCGGTTTTTGTAATATATAGTTCTATTGGAATGATAAAAGAAGTACTAGAGCCTATAATTGGTATTATCCCAACAAAGGAAAGAGTTGAAGAAATAACTAAGAAACTTCTATCTTATAATTATGTGCAAGGAATTCATGATTTAGTAATTCATAATTATGGAGTTCATAATGACTTTGTAACAGTGCATGTAGAAATAGATTCTGAAATGAATATGATAGAAGCTCATGATTTAATGGATAACATAGAAAATGATTTTAGAAATGACTTAGGAATAGACTTAACAATACATATGGATCCAGTTGTTATCGGAAATGAAAGAGTAGATGAATTAAAACAACTAATAGTAAAAACAATACATGAGCTAGATAAATCGTTGGAAATTCATGATTTTAGAATAGTAGAAGGTACAACTCATACTAACATTTTATTTGATTGTGTTGTACCATATGAAAAAGATTATACAGCTGAAGAAATAAAAATCTATTTAGAAAAAAATATAAGACCTGAGAAAGAAACATATTATTATGTTATTGAAATAGATAGGCCTTATTGCTAGGCTGTAAGCAGTGTAGGGTGGGAGGCTATTAGCTTTGCGCTCATTGTATCATCGTAGGCTATCCATCATAAAGTTAGGAGGAACAAATGAATAAAGAAGAAATCTTAAAAAAAGTAGATTATACGGTTTTAAAACAAACTGCAACTTGGGAAGAGATAAAAGATTTATGTAATAAAGCAATTAAATTGCAAACTGCATCCGTATGTATACCACCATATTACGTAAAAAAAGCAAAAGAATATGTAGGAGATCAGATGAAAATATGTACAGTAATAGGTTTCCCAAATGGTTATGAGACATCAAAAACAAAAATATATGAAACAGAGGATGCAATAAAAAATGGTGCAGATGAAATAGATATGGTAATAAATATAAATGCACTCAAAGAGAAAAATTATGAATATGTTTTAAGCGAAATAAATGAAATAAAAAATAAATGTGAAGGTAAAACTCTAAAAGTAATTGTAGAAACCTGCCTTCTCACAGAAGAAGAAAAAATAAAATTATGCGAAATAATATCAAAATCAAATGCAGATTTTATAAAAACTTCAACTGGGTTTTCCACAGAAGGTGCCCAAATTGTGGATATAGAGTTGTTAAAAAAACACTTATCTGCAAATAAAAAAATAAAAGCATCAGGTGGTATAAGAACATTTGAAGAGGCAGAAAAAATGATAAAAGCAGGAGCAGAGAGAATTGGAACTAGTGGACTAAAAGGGTGATGTGAAATGGAAATATATAGTAAAGAAGAAACAGTAAAATATTTAGATGTAGATAAAACTAATAAGCTAAGTAATCAAGCAATTATAAATTATATGCAGGATATAGCAGTATGTCATGCTGATAGTTTAGGTAATGGCTTAAATAATGAACCAGAAACACACACAGCTTGGTTATTATTAAACTGGAAGGTAAAAATATTTGATAGACCAAAATGTGAAGATAAATTAAAAATTAATACATGGCCAAGAGCAATGGAAAAATGTTATTCTTGGCGTGATTTTGAAATATATAGTGGAGAAAAGTTAGTTGCCATTGCAACTTCAAAATGGGTTCTAGTAAATACTGAGACTGAAAAAATTATGAGAATATCTCCTGAGCTAAAAGAAAAATATGGTGCAAATGATAAATGTGTTTTTAGAGAAGAAATAATAGACAAATTAAAGGAACCAGAAGGATTAGAATTAGCATATGAAGAAACAATAGGAAGAACAAAAATAGACACAAACAATCACTTAAATAATTTATACTACTTAGACTATGCGATAGAAAGTTTACCAGAAGAGGTTTACCAAAATTATATTTTCAATAATATAGAAATAATGTATAAAAAGGAAATAAAATACAAAGATAAGATAAAGTGTTTATATAAATGTGAAAATAATGAGCATATAGTAGTTATAAAAAGTGAAGACTTAAAAACATTACATGCGATAGTGAAATTGAGTTAAAAAATAATAATTTTGTTTAGATAAAGACGACCGCCAAATCTCGTCGGGGTTTGATTTTTCTTTTTTAGGCACCTCTAAGTAATCCCTACTCAGATTCTCCTAAAAAAGAAAAATGAAAACCCCTGCGTTTGGCTACTTGTTTCTTATGCAATTAGTTTATTTATATAGAGTAGCGCGAAGGGTGCTTATATATTTTAA
>CAMEUC010000140.1 GCA_945937855.1 uncultured Clostridium sp.
GTTCCGTGGGGACCGCCGTGGGCTGTTAAAGGCGTTAGCCTTGTTACAGCGCCGATGGGAAGCAACGAGCGATTTAAAATATATAACACCCTGGGAGCGAATTATTAAAAACACTCACACAACTTATTATTTGTTGTTACTAGGTTTTTTTGACTTTTTGTTTAATTTGTTGTATAATAAAGTTATAATTTAAGTACTGGGAGGTACGACGACATGAAGAAACTGATTAGCAATTCCCTGTGGACTATCACTATGATGGTCATCGGCATCGCCATCATTGCCCTTTATATGGTGAAGTGGATTCCTTTCGAGGAATACCAGAGTGGGCTTCGGCTCGCTATTGTAACCCTCTGGGTATATGGAGGTATGTTCCTTGGTCTTGGCATCTTCGCCATTGGCCTTTGGAACAACATTTTCTTCAAGGCAGCAACGAACTTGTTGCTTAAGAGAATGTAGCCCAAAATAAAAGAGCGAAATCCTGCAAGTGCAGAGTCGCTCTTTTTTATAATTTGATTTTTTCTTCAAGTTAGAGTATAATTAAAATATCAATTTGCAGAAAGGAGGGTCATCCCATGACCTTCAAAGAAACTCTGAAGCTCTCATCATTTATTGTCCTTGCATCAGCAGCAATATTGCTCCTATGCAAAGCTTTAGGAGTTCTCTAAAAAAAGCGGGGACTTCCCCGCTTTTTTATGTATTTAATTATTCTTCTTCTGGTGCTTCTACAGGGCAAACTCCTGCACATGTTCCACATCCTATACAAGATTCTTGATCTATTACAAATCTTTCTTCTCCTTGTTTTATGCATTGTACTGGACATTCTGCTGCACATGCTCCACAAGATATACATCTATCTGTTATTTTATATGCCATTTTTTTCACCACCTCTCATTGTAGAGGTGAGAGGTGGGAAGTGAGAAGTGAGATTTTTCGAGTATTTCATTGAATAAATTCCTCTATTATCACACTTCAGACTTCGCACTTCACACTCCAATTCTATTTTTCATTTTTTTTGTCTAGTTTGTCTAGTTTTTCCATTTTTTGAAGTTCTTTTAAATCTTCTGGATTTTCTACATTTATCTCTTCTTCTTTTTTGGTTCTTTTTATTACCTTTACGTCTTTTAAGTCATATCTTTTAAAGAAGGTTTCTTCTCCATCTTTAAATTTTACTTTTATTCTTTCTTTTAGAGTTTCAATTCCGGCACACTTCACCTTTTCCATCTTCTGTTTCCACAATTGAGCCTATGCCTGGTATTTTTTTTAGTTTGTCTTCATAAACTTCTTGTTCGTATCTTAAACAGCACATCAGCCTACCACAATTTCCAGATATTTTTGATGGATTTAATGAGACATTTTGTTCTTTTGCCATTTTTATTGTTACTGTATCAAAATTTCCTAAAAATGAGCAACAACAAAGTTCTCTTCCGCAGACTCCATTTCCTCCAAGACGTCTTACTTCATCTCTTACACCTATTTGTCTTAATTCTATTCTTGTTTTAAATATTGCTGCTAAATCTTTTACTAAATCCCTAAAATCTATTCTTCCATCTGCTGTAAAAAAGAATAATAATTTACTTTTATCGAATTTATATTCAACATCCATAAGCTTCATATCTAATTTATATTCTTTTATTTTTTCTTCACATATTTTAAATGCTTCTTTTTCATCTTTTTTATTTTGTTCATTTTGTCGTTTATCTTTTTCTGTCGCAATTCTTATTATTTTTTTTAATGGAGCTACTATTTTTTCATCTGGTAATTGTCTATTTGCAATCATTACTTCTCCATATTCTTTTCCCATTGCAGTTTCAACTATTACATGCTGCCCTTTTTCTACTCTTTTTCCATCAGGGTCAAAGAAATATATCTTGCCTGTTTTTTTAAATCTAACACCTATTATATTAGCCATTTATTGCCTCCCATATTTTTAGTAATAAATTATCTATTGACATATCATAATTACTATTCTTTTTTAGTCTATCTTTGGTTTCCTCTATAATACTTATACAATCAATATATTTTGTATTTTCTTTTGTTTTATTAAATAATATTATATTTAAATAATTTAATATTTCTTCAATGCTTTCTTTATCTTTAAAAATTACATCTTTTTTATTTAGTAAATCTATAATATTTATTTTTTCTAAATTTGAAAAAGTTTCTTTAACACTATTAAAAATTTCTTCTTTTCCTTGAGCTGTTAATGCTCTAGAAACGCTTCCTTCTGCAAGTTCTAAAACAGTTTCTGATAAATTACTTTCATTTAGGATTTGTTTAATTTGGTTATTACTTAAACTATTAAATTTTATTTTTGTACATCTTGATTTTATTGTATTTAATAGTAAATTTTCGTTTTCTGTAATTAATATTATTACCACATATTCTGGTGGTTCTTCTAATGTTTTTAATAAACTATTTTGTGCTTCTTTAGTCATTTTTTGACTATCATTTATTATATAAACCTTTTTTGATGACTTAATTGGTTTTTCATATACCCCTTTTACCATTTCTTTTATGGTTTCTGTTTTTATACTTTTTTCTTCTTCATCTATTATTGTTATATCAGGATTATTCTCACCATTAAAGCTTATGCAAGCTTCACATTGGTTGCATGGTTTTTCTTCACCTATGCAAAGTATTGCTTTTGCAAATTCTTTTGCAAACATGAATTTTCCTATACCATCTTTTCCTATAAACATATAACTATGTGATATGTTTCCTGTTTTTATACTTGTTTCTAATATTTTTTTGTTGTTTTCATTTCCTAATATATTACTAAACATTTTTTTCCTTTTTTATTAATTTATTTATATCTTAAAGTTCGCCGCATCTCGTCGGGGTTTGATTTTTCTTTTTTCAGACTCCCCTAAGTAATTCCTACTTGAGATTCTCCTAAAAAAAGAAAAATGAAACCCCTGCGTGCGGCTATAAAGCATAAAAATCTTTTTCGTGTTGTCTATTGTACTTTACCAAATTTAGAAAAAGGCCAAAATCTTATCCATACTTTCCCTTCTATTTTTGACACTGGTATGCATCCAAAACATCTACTATCTGTACTATGTTCTCTGTTATCTCCCATTACAAAAACGTAACCTTCTGGTACTACTATATCTGAATATACACCATATGATCCCATATTAGTTACAACACCTTCATCTAAATAAGTTTCTTCTATTTCTTCACCATTTAGATATACTTTATTGTCTTTTATTTCTATATGGTCTCCTGCCACTCCTATTATTCTTTTTATATAACTTGTTTTATTTATTTCTAAAACATAATACACAAATTTACTCCAAAGTCCTTTAGGCTCATTTTCATATTTTGCTTTTGGATTATCAAAATCTACATTTGCAGCTGAAACAACTGAAGTACTTGGAGCTTCAAATGTTATTATATCTCCTCTTTCATATGTTCCTTTTGTTGTTTTTGTTGTTCTACTTAATATTAATCTATCTCCTGGCATAAATGTTGTTTGCATTGATTGCTGTTGTACTATAGTTGGAG
>CAMEUC010000141.1 GCA_945937855.1 uncultured Clostridium sp.
GCGTTAGCCTTGTTACAGCGCCGGTGGGAAGCAACGAACGATTTAAAATATATAAGCACCCTGGGAGCGGTTTGATTTAATCATACAAATTTTTGAAAGGTAATCAATAAAAAAAGGAGGAATGACAATGAACATACAAGACATAATTGCCAAAAAAAGAGACGGACAAGCACTAACTAAACAAGAAATACACTACTTTATAAAAGAATACGTAGCAGGAAACATTACAGACTATCATGCAGCAGCTTTAGTAATGGCAATATATATAAATGGAATGACAAATGAAGAAACAACAGATTTAAGCATGGAAATGGCATACTCAGGAGATGTATTGGACTTATCATCAATATCTGAAAATGTAGTAGATAAACACAGTACCGGAGGAGTAGGAGATAAAATAACTCTAGTGATAATGCCAATAATTGCAGCGCTTGGAATACCAGTTGCAAAAATGTCTGGAAGAGGGCTTGGTTTTACAGGAGGAACAATAGATAAATTAGAATCAATACCAGGTTATAACACAGCTGTAGAAGTAGAAGAATTTATAGAAAATGTAAAAAATATCGGAATAAGTATAATAGGACAAACAGGAAATCTCGCACCAGCAGACAAAAAGTTGTATGCATTAAGAGATGCAATAGCATGTGTTGGGAATAAACCTCTAATTGCATCAAGCATTATGAGTAAAAAAATAGCAGCAGGTGCAAACAAAATAGTATTAGATGTAACAGTTGGAAGTGGAGCATTTATGAAAACAAAAGAAGAAGCAACTGAACTTTCACATATAATGAAAAATATAGGGGACTTGGCAAATAAAGAAACAGTGTGCGTATTAACCAATATGGAGGAGCCAGTAGGATATGCAGTGGGAAATTCTTTAGAAATAATAGAAGTAGTAGAATGTTTAAGAGGCAATATTCCAGAAGATATTAAAGAAATAATATTAACAATAGGAAGTTATATAATAAAGCTAGCAGGAAAATGTGACGACTTAATTGAAAATAGAAAAAAAATTATGGAGTGCATAAACTGTGGAAAGGCTTTAGAAAAATTCAAAGAACTTGTAAATAATCAAGGTGGAGACGTAAGTTATATACAGGATGTAAATAAATTTGAAAAAGCAAAATATATAATACCAGTAATCTCCGAAAAAAACGGATATGTTAAATCATTAAACGCAGAGAAAGTAGGAGTAACATCAGTACATTTAGGAGCAGGACGAGTAAAAAAAGAAGACGGCATAGATAAAGCAGTAGGAATAATATTAAACAAAAAAATATCAGACAAAGTGGAAATAGGAGACATTTTAGCATATGTTCATGCAAATGACGAAACAAAAGGAAAACAAGCAGTAGAGGACACACATTCAGCATATGAAATTGTTCCAGAAAAACAAGAAAAACCAAAATATATAATTGATATAATATAAAAAATATATTGCAAAAAATGTAGGGGTCGCCGTCCTCGGAGACCCGCAATTAAATGTTTAACATATTCTTGGGTCGTCCAAGAGTGCGACCCCTACAATTTGCATAAATAGAATAAATCAAAAATCATAGAAAAAGGAGAATTAAAATGCAAAACATATTAGAAGGGCTAAACGAAAAACAATACGAAGCCGTAATAAATACAGAAGGCCCAAGCCTTGTAATAGCAGGAGCTGGAAGCGGTAAAACAAAAGTATTAACACATAAAATAGCATATATAATAAACGAAAAAAATGTAAAACCATGGAATATACTAGCAATTACATTTACTAACAAAGCGGCCAACGAAATGAAACAAAGAATAGAAAACTTAATTGGGGGACAAGCCACAAACGATATGTGGATAGGTACTTTCCACTCAATATGTGTAAGAATACTTCGAAAATTCATAGATAGAATTGGATTTGATTCATCATTTGTAATATTCGACTCATCAGACCAAAAATCACTAGTAAAGCAATGCTTAAAAGAATTAAATATAGATGACAAATTGTTTACGGACAGAGGCGTTTTATCAGAAATAAGTAATGCAAAAAATGAGATGTTAACACCAACTCAATACGCGTTAAAAGCAAATGGAGAATATAGAAAAGAAACAATCTCAAAAGTATATAACTTATATCAATCAAAATTAAAGCAAAACAATAGTATAGACTTTGATGATATTATAAATTATACAATTCAAGTATTAAGTGAAAATCCAGACATTTTAGAATATTATTCAGAAAAATTCAAATATGTTTTGGTAGACGAATATCAAGATACCAACAAAGCTCAATTTACATTAATAACACTTTTATCTGCAAGATATGGAAACATTACTGTTGTAGGGGATAATGACCAAGGAATATACTCATTTAGAGGGGCAGATATATCGAACATATTAAACTTTGAAAAAGATTTTCCAGGTACAAAAATAATAAAATTAGAGCAGAACTATAGGTCTACTAAACCAATATTAGATGCCGCAAATGCAGTAATAAAACATAATCCAAAAAAGTACGAAAAAAATTTATGGACAGAAAAAGAAGAAGGACATATGCCGAAATTACATGTTGCAAAAAATGAATATGACGAGGCAAACTTTATAATAGAAGAAATTGAACACTTAAGAAGAGAAGAATATTATAAATATTCAGATTTCACAGTGCTATATAGAACAAATGCGCAATCAAGAGCAATAGAAGATATATTTAGAAGAGAAAATGTACCATATAAAATAATCGGAGGATTAAAATTTTATGAAAGAAAAGAAATAAAAGATACTATTAGTTACTTAAGATTAATTCAAAATCCTTCAGATAATTTAAGCTTGAAAAGAATTATTAATGAACCCAAAAGAGGTATTGGAAAAACAAGCTTAGAAAAAATAGAAGAAATTGCAAATACAAATGGTATATCAATGTATGATGTTATAAAAAAAGCAGAAACATTTGGGCTAAATAAAGTATTTTTAAACTCAAGAGAATTTGTAAATGTAATAGAAGAAATGCATGCAAAAAAAGATGAAATGCCAGTGTCTGAAATTATAAAAGAAACATTAAATAAAACAGGCTATACAAGAGCATTGGAATTAGAAAATACAGCGCAAGCAGAAGCAAGAATAGAAAACATAGAAGAATTTTTAACAGTTGCAATGGAATTTGAAAAAGAAATGTCAGAAAATTCACTAGCAGAATTTCTAGAAAGTATTACCCTTGCAAGTGACATAGATGGAATGGAGGAAACAGAAGAAACAGTAACATTAATGACACTACATAGTGCCAAAGGATTAGAATATCCAGCCGTATTT
>CAMEUC010000142.1 GCA_945937855.1 uncultured Clostridium sp.
TTTTGCAAACTGAAGTGTGAAGTGAGAAGTGCGAGGTGTGATTTTCGGGTGATTTATTCGAAAATTTACCTCTACCAATTACACTTCTCATCTCCCACCTCTCACCTCTAAATTATTATTTTTCTTATTCTTTTTCATTTACTGTTGGTATTGTAATAACTACTTCTGTTCCTTTTCCTACCACACTTTTTATATCTATTCTTCCATCATTTTTGTCTAAAATTTCTTTAGCAATTGAAAGTCCAAGCCCTGTTCCTCCTAGTTCTCTTGACCTTGCTTTATCTACTCTATAAAATCTTTCAAAAATTCTACTTAAATCCTTTTCTGGTATTCCAACACCTGAATCTATTACCTTAATATATGCATCACTGTATACAAATCCTACATATATCTTTATTGTGCCTCCGTTTTCCTGTATATTTTACACTATTTGATAATATGTTAAGAACTACCCTTTCTATTCCATCTTTATCTGCATATACATTAGGAACATTTGCTGTTACAAAACATTCTACTTTTTGTTGTTTTTTATCCATTTCAATTTGCAAATATTCTTGGCATTTTTTTACAAGTTCTCCTAAATCAAATTCTGTTTTTTCCCATTTAGTGTTTGCATCATCATGTTTTGAAAGTGTTAATAAATCATTTACCAGTTTCGTCATTCTTACCGCTTCTGAAGTTATTACATTTAAAAACTTTTCTTGTATTTCTTTATCATATTCCATTGTAGAAAGGGTTTCAGCATATCCCATTATAGATGTAAGTGGTGTTTTAAGCTCATGTGACACATCTGCAATGAATTCTTTTCTCATATTGTCTAGTTTTACATGTTCTGTTATATCTTGAATTAATACTATAATTCCAGAAGGTCTTTCCTTTTCGTCTTTAAAAGGTGCAAAAAATAATTTTAAATATTTATCTCCCACATTTGCTTTACTTTCGCTTGTTGTCCAATCCTCTAAATATATTAATTTTTCCATGTTTATATTTTCATCTATTTTATTAAATATTTTTTCAAAAGTTGTTTCTCCTTCTCCTATATTTAACAATTTTTTTGCTGCTGGGTTAATATGTATAATATTGCCCTCCATGTTAAATGCTAATATACCATCATTCATATGAAGTAAAATTGTTTCCATTTGTTTTTTTTGTCTTGTCACTTCATTAAAATTTTCTTTTAATCCATTATTCATAACATCAAATGCGTTTGTTAGTTCGTCTATTTCATCTCTGCTATTATCATTATAGTTTTGCTCTTCATTTATTTGTTTCGCACTTTGAATTAGTTTTAATATTGGCTTAGACATTATTTTTTTGCTAAACCATATTATAACTAAACATATAATGATAAATCCTATCGTAATAATAGCTAGAACTATTTTTAAATTAGAAATTTCTTCGTTTAATATATTGTTTGGTGTAATAGTTTCTTGTAATTTTTCTAGTACTACAATTGAGTATATTCCAAAAGCTCCAAACATTATTATTGCCACTGTTATTATCATTAGTATTATTTTTATTTGTGTACTTTTTATCATTTTCTTCTCCTATACCAAATAGGGTTCGGCATGCCGAACCCCTAATATTTTTTATAAATCTTATTCTGTCTTTATAAAATATCCTACTCCTCTTTTGGTTACAAGAATATCTGGATTTGCAGTATCCTTTTCTATTTTCCCTCTTATTCTTCTTACTGTTACATCAACTGTTCTTATGTCCCCATAATATTCATATCCCCAAACCTTTTCAAGCAACACCTCACGAGTTACTACTTGTCCTTGTTGCATTGCTAAAAATTTTAAAACTTCAAATTCTCTTAATGTTAAATCAATAATTTTTCCATCAACTTTTGCTTCAAACTTATCTAAATCTAATTCTAATCTACCAACAGTTATTTTTTTAGTTTCAGCCTTTCCTTCTTGTGATGCTATATTAACCTCAGATTTTCTTAAATTTGCTTTTATTCTTGCCATTAATTCTCTTACACTAAACGGCTTTGTAATATAATCATCTGCTCCTAGTTCTAAACCTAATATTTTATCTATTTCCTCATCTTTTGCTGTAAGCATTAGGATAGGAATATTAAGTGATGCTTTTATTTTTTTACAAACTGTTAATCCATCCATTTTAGGAAGCATTATGTCTAATAAAACTAAGTCAGGTTTTTTACTTAAAGCTATTTCAACTGCTTCTACTCCATCATTTGCCTCTAAAGTATTATAACCTTCTTTTTGTAAATTATAAACTAAAATATCTACTATAGGTTTTTCGTCATCAACTATTAAAATCGTTTTTTTATCTTTTTCTTCAAAATTCTCCACAAAAGCCCCACCTTTCTTTATATACGACTTTTATATTTTAATTTATATCATATTAAAGAAATTAATACAAGATTTTTGTGACATTTTTATTACATTTTTATTACATTACAACCTCTACTTCATTTACCTTTCCATTATCTATAAGCCTTATTTCTTTATTTTCTACCATTTCTCCATTTAGGAACATTTTATCTACACCTGTGTTCTTGCTATTTGGATTCTTTATTTTTATATTGTATATGCTGTTTTCAAATTTGTATCTTATAGAATACTCTTTCCAGTTTTTTGGTATGCATGGTTTTATTCTTAAAATTCCTTTTTCAATATTTAATCCTAATATATCTTCTAAACCGACTTTACAAAACCAGCTACTTGAACCTGTATACCAAGTCCAGCCTCCTCTTCCTTCCAGTCCCTTTGCTTCATATATATCTGCTGGTATAACATATGGTTCCACTTTATATTTTTTTGCTGCATCCTTTGTTCTTGAGTGTTCTATGGGGTTTATCATTGTATAATATTCTACTGCTTTATCTCCAAAGCCTAGCTTAGTAAATGCCATAATTGCCCACATTGCAGCATGTGTGTATTGTTGTTAAGACCATTTTTAGTTTTAAACAACTGATAAGGCGTTTAAAACTTAGAAGGGTCTTATGCAAAATTTAAAATTTCACTTCTTTGTATTTGCTTCTTTGCTAAATTTTAAATTTTACGTTCCTTATTCTATACAGCCTTTCTCTCATATTCTTTTTTAGCACATATAAATTTTTCTAAATTATCATTTAATTCTTGTAGTGGTTTAAAGTTGAAATAAATATCAACTTGCTTGTCACTATGAATTTCAATTTTTTCTATAAATTCTCT
>CAMEUC010000143.1 GCA_945937855.1 uncultured Clostridium sp.
GGCGGATGTTTTTTGATATTTTTAACAAAGCAATTACTCACACAAATTACAATTTATCTCTCTTTTTCTTTATTAAACAAAAAAGGAAACGGAACATTCAATCTTTAATCAAATGTTCCGCTTCTAATTAACCTCTTCCATAAGTCCTCCTTTTCCCAAAAATTGCATTACTTTAATGAGTTTTGAAGAGTTATTTATATAATCAACTAGATTGTTACTTCTAACATATTCTAGTTGTAAATATATTATATCATGTTTACATAACATTGTCAAATTTTTATACAAAAAAATTGAAAATAATAATATTTTTAATACTTTATAACCAACTTATCAAATTTATTTCTGATATATTTTTCTAATTTCTGCATAAAAACATTTGCTTGTATTTCCTTTTTAGCAACCATTTCTAGGCCTTTTTCCCAACTTGCTGTTAGTTTTGGATTTAGCATGTCTGGCATTGAATTTTTTACAACATCATAAATTATTTCACCTTTTTTGGTTGGAGTTATTATCTGAGTTTTATTATTTATCTCTATATATTTTATTCTTTCTAGCTTTTTTATTATTTCTGCCCTTGTTGCACTAGTTCCTATTCCATCACCCTTTATTTGCTCCCTCAGTGCTTCATCTTCTATTAATTTTCCCGCATTTTCCATTGCTAATATCATTGATCCCGAGTTATATCTAGACGGTGGGGTTGTTTCTGCTTCTTTGATTGATAATTCTATGCTAGTTAACTCTTGTCCCTTTTTTAGATTTTTTAGTGCTTCATTGCTTTCTTCGTTTGAATCTTTTGCAGGCTTTAATATTTCTAAGTATCCCGATTTTACACATACTTTCTCATTTGCATAAAAAGTTTCGTTTTCTATATTGACTGTTACTGCTACTTTATTAAACTCTGCTGGTGGATAAAATATACTTAAAAATCTTTTTACTATTAATTTATATATTTCCTTATTTAGATCCGTTAGTTTATCATAGTTTTCAAACCCCTGACCTGTTGGAATTATTGCATAATGGTCTGTTATTTTACTATCATTTACATACTTTGTTTTCACAATATTTGTAGAATATTTTTCTTGGATCATTTTGCTTATATATCCTTGTATTTCCTCATCTTTAAAACCACGAGCTAGTCCATTTAAATTTTTAGAAATTTCCTTTGCTACTGCTGTAGAAAGTACTCTTGCATCTGTTCTGGGATATGTTACTAATTTTTTCTCATATAATGTTTGAATAGCTTCTAATGTTTCATCTGGTTTTATTTTGAAACGTTTTGTACATTCATTTTGAATTTCCGCTAAATTAAATAACAGTGGTGCATTTTCTTTTTGTTTAGTCTTTTTTAATTCTGTTACTGTAGCATTTTTACCTTCTAATGATTTTATAAAATCTTCTGCTTTTTGTTTATTTTTAAAACCTGTCTCATTATATAACTCTGGAGATTCAAATTTTTTTGATTTTTCATTTACTTTCCAATCTGCTAAAAACTCTCCACTTTCTGTTATAAATTTACCTGATATTTTATAGTATTTAGTTTTTACAAAATTTCTTATTTCTCTTTCTCTTGAAACTACCATACCCAGAACGCAGGTCATAACTCTTCCTACAGAAATAGACACCTTTTCTTCGCCTATTTCTTTTGCAATTCGTTTTCCATATATTATAGAAAGCATTCTGGAAAAATTTATTCCAATTAAATAATCTTCTTTTGCTCTTAAATATGCAGAGGCTGACAAACTATCATATTCAGATAAATCTTTTGCTTCTTTAATTCCTCTTAATATTTCCTCTTCTGTTTGTGAATCTATCCATACACGTTTCATCTTTGCATTTGGATTAGGTTTTGCCATCATAAATACTAATCTTTGTATATACTCTCCTTCTCTTCCAGAGTCTCCTGCATTATATATTTCACGAACATCTTCTCTTTGAAGTAGAGTTTTTACAATATCAAATTGGTTCTGAACAGCTGGTATTATCTCGTATTTCCATTCTTCTGGTATAAATGGTAATGTGTCTAATCTCCAAAATTTTAACTTTTCATCATATTTTTCTGGATAAGACATTGTTACCAAATGACCAACACACCAAGTAATAATCCAATCTTCTGATTCTAAATATCCATTTTTTCTGTTAGCATTTACCTTTAGTGCTTTTGCAAATTCCATAGCAACAGAAGGTTTTTCTGTAATTAATAATTTTTTCATATTTCACCTTAAAAATTGTAGTTTGTATAGGAAATTTATTTCAAATCTAATTTTATATGTACATCTCTTAATTGTTCTTCTTTTACGGCACTTGGTGCTCCCATAAGCACATCTCTTGCTTTTTTATTTTTTGGGAATGCTATTACTTCTCTTAAGTTCTCTTCATTTGCTATTAACATTACCATTCTATCGAATCCAGGCGCTGCTCCTGCATGTGGAGGTGCTCCGAACATAAATGCATTATATAAAGCCCCAAATTTCTTTTTTACATCTTCTTCATTATATCCTGCAAGTTCAA
Organism: uncultured Clostridium sp.; assembly: GCA_945937855.1. GTDB lineage: Bacteria > Bacillota > Clostridia > TANB77 > CAG-508 > UMGS1933. Next base: position 2,509 of record CAMEUC010000143.1, read on the forward strand.
ATGCTTTTACCATTAATTCTGGATCATGATTTCTTACTGCACCAGAAGCCATTTCATAACCATTACATACCACATCATATTGATATGCTAAAATATCTAGTGGGTCTTTATTTTCTAATGCTTCCATTCCACCTTGTGGCATTGAAAATGGATTATGGTTAAAGTCTATTGTTCCTTCATCTGATAATTCATACATTGGAAAATCTACTATAAAGCAGAATCTATATGCATTTTTCTCTATTAAATCTAAGCGTTTTCCAAGTTCTATTCTTATTTGCCCAGCAATTTTTTGTGCTACTATTAATTCATCTGCTATAAAAAATATACTATCGTTTTTCTTAATTCCTGCTTTTATTAGTTTTTCTTTTATTTCTTCTGTTATAAATTTTGCAATTCCTCCTGTGAAATTTCCTTCTTCATCAACTTTAACCCATGCTAAGCCTTTTGCTCCTGCTTCTTCAACTGCAAATGTAGTCATGTTATCAAAGAACTTTCTTCCTTGTGCTCCTCCATTTGGTACTACTATTGCTTTAATTGTTTTATCTTTGAATGCACCAAACTCACAGTTTTCAAAATATTTTGTAAAATCTTGTATTATTAATGGATTTCTTAAATCTGGTTTATC
>CAMEUC010000144.1 GCA_945937855.1 uncultured Clostridium sp.
TGTTATTTCTACGTTTTTATCAATATTATATTTTTGTTTTATAGTTTCTAAAATTTCTATAATATATTTACTTTCTATATATGATGGCGTTCCTCCTCCGATATATATTGTAGAAACTTTATATTTATTTACGCCCTCTGCATTGCTTTTTATTTCTCGTTTTAGTGCTTCAATATATTTTTCTACTAAGTTGTTTTTATTCCCGTATGATATAAAATCACAATAAGTACATTTTTGTTTGCAAAATGGTATGTGGATGTATATTCCTAATTCTTTCATTTCTGCTCCTTTATAAATTGTAATTTGTCTGATTCTTTTGCCATCTGATTTATTTTGTTTAGCCTGTGGCTTACTCCTGATTTCCCTATTGGTTTTTTTAGCATTTTTCCTAGTTCTTCATATGATGCATCTGGATTTTTTATTCTTAGCTCTGCTATTTCTTGTAGGTTTTCTGGTAAAGTGTGAAATTTGTGTTTTTGTTTTAATAGTTTTATATTTTTTATTTGCTCAACTGATGCATCTATTGTTTTATTTAAGTTTGCTGTTTCGCAATTTACCATTCTATTTATATTATTTCTTGTTTCTTTAATTACTCTAGTTTCTTCAAATCTAAGCATTGCATTATTAGCTCCTATTAAGGCTAAAAATTGTGATATATTTTCCCCATCTTTTATATATAAAATAGCTCCATTTCCTTTTTTAGTAACTCCTACATTCTCTATACCACATTGTTCTATTAAATTTTTCATTTCTTCTGCTTTTTTCTTGGTTTTAAAAAAAATTTCTAAATGATATTCTTTATCAGGAGAATTTACAAATCCAGATTTTATAAATGCTTCTCTAATGCAAAGTCTTGCTAATTGTTCATCTTGTTTTAAACTACTATTATTATCCCACATTTTTAATTCTAATAATTCATTTTTTAAATCTGATGAAAAAGACATTTTTTATCTCCTTTTACATATTACTATCCTATCGTTTCCAGTTAAGTCTTTTTTTGAATATATTTCCTTATAATTGTTGCTATTTTCAATAAGTCCTATAACCTCATTTTTTTGGTCATAACCAATTTCTAGAGCCAAATAGCCCTCATCCTCTAAATATTTATATGCATTATTTACTATATCTCTGTAAAAATCTAACCCATCTTGTCCACCATCTAGAGCTATATGTGGCTCGTTTTGAACTTCTAAACTTAATCTTTTTATTACATCTGTTTTTATGTATGGTGGGTTAGAAACTATAATGTCAAATTTTTCATTTATTATACTAAATAAATCTGATTCTATAAATTCTATTTCTACATTATTGTTTTTCGCATTCATTTTTGCAACCTCTAAGGCTTTTGGGCTAATATCTGATGCAGTTATTTCTGATAATCCGCTTTATATATTTCTTTAAAGCAACAGCAATTGCTCCACTTCCTGTACATAAATCTAGAATTTTAGGGGCTTCTATTGTTTTAGTAATATTAAAAACTTCCTCTACCAAAATTTCTGTATCTGGTTGTGGAATAAGAACATTTTCATTTACAAAAAGATTTAGTCCCATAAACTCTTGCTTTTCAGTTATATATTGAATAGGATATCCCTCTATAATTTTATTTATATTATTTTTAATTTCTAATATTTTATCTTCTGATACTTCTTCTTTTTCGTGAATTATCAGATATTCTTTTGGTTTATTTATTACATTAGATATTAAAAGCTTAGTTTTTAAATTATAATCTTCTATATTATTTCCCTTTAATTTATCTATTGAATATTCTTGTATTTCTTGTATATTCAAAATAACCACCATCCAAATTTTAGCATAAAAAAAGAACAATCTCAATCTTTTTATAGAAATAAAGTCTTGTTCTTTAATTAATTTTTTCATTTATAGCAAAAATTTTCCATCAATTATTCACTTTTCATTATAAAAACATCCCCGCCTTGGCCGTTTCTTATAGGGATTTTAAGGACCTGCTCCTTGCAGGTGGGTGCCCTCCTAAATACTTCTGGGCTTCTTATTATAAAAGTATAAGCTTGCACGCCATATTTAGAGCCCGAGCTCCCTTTCCTTATATGTTGGTTCTAAAATACCTATTTCTCGTACCACGCAGGGATATTATTATTATATGTTAATTTTCTTTTTTTGTTGCATGTTTTTTCTTTAAAACTATAAATAATATTACTATACCAGCAACTACTGCTGCAATAATTATTACGGTAATTATTATCGCTAATACATTCATTTCTTGTGCTACAAATTCTACATTGTTTATTTCTCCTGCTGTTAATTTCCATGTTAATTCTTTGCTATTTTTAGATACCTCTGTTGCATTATTTGTTTTAGCTTTTGCTGGTAACTTTACTTTATAAGTCATGTCTACATTTCCTGATAAATCCTTCATGCTGGTTAAATCTATTTCTGCATTTTGTGAATATTTTGTAATAAATAAACCTTTTTCAATTTTTATACCATTATTCTCTGTATCTTTTACATATTCTTCACCAAATGCTTCTTGTAAAGAGAAGTCTTTAGATAAGTCTTCTATATGTTTGCTGGCTTTAAAGCCTGATATTTCATCATTTTCGTAAGCTTCAACTACATATGCATTTTCTTCTGCTTGTTCTTTCATAGATTCTACCATATCATCAGTTGAAATTGGTAAGTCTTTTAATGTTTCTTTAGAAAAACCATATATGTATGAAATATCTCCTGAACCATCTTTGTTTACTTCTACCTCATAATTTACATTTACACATCCTGTTAATGCTACTAATATTATTAATAACATACTAATTAATCCGATTGTTTTTTTCATTTGAATTCCTCCTTTTTTTATTTCTATTTTTAATATATCATTAAATTTGGTTTATTACAATAGAAAATTATTACATTTTTTATATTTTATCATTATTTACTACACATTATCCAATTTTTATTCATAAATAAATATCCCCCAGTATAACTGGGGGATTTTCATATCGGCCTATAAGGCC
>CAMEUC010000145.1 GCA_945937855.1 uncultured Clostridium sp.
GGTCGTCTTTTGATATTTTTAACAAATACGGTACTCACACAAATTACAATTTATTAAAATAGGGTAACAAGTTTCGCCCTTGTTTACCCTATTTGTTCTATTTAGTATAATAAAGCCCCTCATCACTTAAATGCCATTCTCCAATAAAATCTACATATATACTATTATCTAAATTAACTGATGGTGTACAAGCAATTGCTCCATTTTTCTTTAAGCTTCCCCATAAACCATTTTGTTTTACTGCAACAAATCCACAAGAGTTTTGTTCTGTTGCATCTTCATAAATATAATCTACAACTATGTTTCCTGCTTTATCTTTATATCCATATTTTCCATCTTTTTTAGTTAGAAATAAAGTATTTTGAGATAATATTTCTGTGCTTTGCTTTTCCTCAAGCTTAAAATTAAAATATTTATATTCGTTATTTGAATATACTTTTATATAGCCTTTATCTATATTAATTTCAGAAATAATTCCAGATATTTTTTGTGTTAAATTGCTATCTAAAACTATTGTTTCTGTGTCTGTTTTATCTGCTACTATGAAGTTTCCTTCTTCAACTGAATACATATTTATATATTCAAATTCTTTAACTGTTTCATTGTTAATATTAATTATTCCATATTTATTATCTTTTTTTGCTATATAATATATTGAAAATGCATATTTCAATTCATCATAATCGTATGGAACTACGCTTTCTCCATTTAACTTTTCTATTCCATATTTTCCATCTTTAATTGTAATTACATTTTCTCCCTTTGCATATACATACTCTTTTCCATCTGCTGTTTGTAAAGTTTCTCCTTTTATATTAATTAATTGCCACGTTCCATCTGTTTTTACAGAATATGTATCTGTAGAAGAAATATATTTTATTTCCTCATATTTAGTCTCTAAAATATTGTTGCCTGTTGTACTAATTATTCCATATAATCCACTTTCATTTGCGACAAGATATTCATTTTTGTAACCCTCTTCTAAAGTTTGTATTTTACTATATTCATTTTTTATAATAGTCTGTCCTTTACTATTTACTAATCCTAATTTTCCGTCTTTTTCTACTATTAAATTTTCTGTTACACCTTTTAATGAATAAATATCATCATATTCACACTCTAAAATTGTATTACCTTTAAAGTCTATTAAACCATATTTATTATTCTTCTTCACTCTTAAAACATTATCTTCAAACCATATATTTTGTTTTGAATCGTAATTATCTATAGCTTCTATTTGTTCATATCCTTTAATTATTTCTTCATTTTTTTCATTTAGTACTTTTGTCTTATAAGAGCCTGTAGCATCATCTATATCATATGTACAAACAAAAATTGCTTGTTTATTATTTGGAATTACTATCATTTCATCATAAGTAGCTGAAATTACTATTTCTCCATTATTATTTATTACTCCCCATTTTCCATCTAAATACATTGAATAATATTTAGCTGTACTTAAATACTCCTCTTCTGGATTTGTCTTTACTATTTTTATAATTGATATTATTATCATTATAAAAACTATAAATGCAATTGCTACTCCAAAAACTTTTTTTATATTTAATTTTGGTTCTTTATCATATCTTCTTCCTCTTGCCATATTTGTTCCTCCTTGCTTTTTAATATATCATATTTTATACTATTTTTTCAATGTTTTTATGTAATCTTCATACATTTTTTTAGCAGTTTCTGGACTATCTTGACCAATCGCATTTTTTATAGGAGCAAATTCTTCTTCTCTCTTTACCCTTAATAAGCTCATTTCATCAAAATATACAAACCCATCAAATATAAATTTTTCAAATTTGTATATACTCCCCTCTGATAAAACACCATTTTCATCTAGAAAATTGCTCTTTTTTACTGCTGTATGATATGGTAATGGTTTACTTGCAATTTCTTGCAAGGCATCTATTTTAAATAAATGATTTACTATGTTCATGTCACCAAAAACATACTCTCCATCTGAGTCTTTTTCGTTTGCCACTTCTTCTGAAATTTCGACATATTCAATTATTCCTGGTTTTTCATTAGCTTTTGCAAATACTCCTCCACTTTCGGTAGGGGTTTTCTTTATAATAGATTTAGAAGCAATGCTATTACCTTGGTTTATAGTTATTCCTATAAATAATGGATCAACTATTTTTACCAAAATATTATCTATACCTGTAACTAACACCCAATTGATATTTTTATTTTTCATGTCGTCTATAATACCATTTTTGCTTAATGACTTGTATATTTCTCCATTACCGTTTGAGGCAAATTTTATTAAATTATCCTCCCCAATTAACAACTTTCCATCTTTGCTAATTAATGGCTCTTCTGCCTGTTTAAAGAATTTTATAGCTTGTTTTGGATATCCAAAATAAGCCATCTTTTCAAAAAAAGCTACTGTTTCTTCATGGTTTTCTCTGCTTGTCATAACATAATATGGTATTGTGATATTATATTTTTTATTTGCCTCTATTAGTTGTTCTATTATTATTTGGAATAAATACTTTCCATTTGGTTCTATATTAATTTTAAAACTTCCTTTAGGCCCATTATGCCCGAAGTCTTGTTCCTTGCCCTCCTGCCATTGTTATAACTGCAAATTTATTTTCATTTAATATAGTATTTCCTATTTTTATATAATTTTCTTTATCTGTTTCTTTAATTTTTTTCACATCTATTGCCTTGATAGGCTCTATTTTACATTCTTTTTTTTCTCTTTTACTTTTAGCAGTTTCATATAAGTTTTTTAATTCTTCAAAGTCAATATCAAAAACTTGGTCTATTATATGTTTTCTAGTATTTTCATCTACCTGTTCTAGCCACTTTATAATATGTGTTTGATTGTATTTTGCTAGAATTTCTTTTGCTTTATTTTCCATTGCTTAAATCACCTTTTTTTACAAATTCCTACATAATATAACACTTT
>CAMEUC010000146.1 GCA_945937855.1 uncultured Clostridium sp.
TCACCCAGAGTTTTTTTCTCCAGGAATTGATATGAAAAAAAGAGCATATTTCTATGCTCCAATTCCTATCGACTGGATTTGGACTCCTCCTCACCAACACCTATTTTATATCATATCTTGATTTAAATGTCAATATATGATATAATATTTTTATAAGATATTTATATCTTATAAAATATAAGCTAATAAAGGAGCTAGGCAAATTATGGATAAACTAAACGAAGAATTTATATATCAAAAAAAAGATTTTGTAAAATTAGGAGTAAAAGAAGGTAGTTTTTATAAAATGATTAAGGATTTAGAAATTGATACTCCAGAATACTGCACTACAAAGATATTAAAAAATGGTATTCAAGCAAAATGTTTTAATCAAAAAGCTTTTGATATTATATCTAAATATATCAATGAAAAAGGTTTAAGAAATTCAAAAAATGAATTAGCTCTTGTAAATGAAAATATATCATTAAAGGAAGAGAATCAAAAACTTCAAAATGCAGTAGCGATTTTAGAATCACAATATACAAAACAAATAGCAGAATTAAAGGATGAGTGGCACAATATTGAAAAACAATTACTTGAAAGAAACGGAAGTTTAATAAAAGAAGGAGCAGAAAAAGACAAGCAACTTTTTGAGCAACAAAAAGAAATGGAGATAGTAGGCAATATGAATTTTTGGCAATTTAGAAAGTGGAAGAAAGAACAAAGAAAAAAATAAGATATATTGTAATTTCTTGTCGTTTATTATATAATACACTCGCACCGATTATTCGGTGACTCCTTGAGGAAAGGAGGTACATATAATGACATCTTATGAGCTAATATGGCGTTTGATCGTATTATTACTTTTGAGTAATAACCAAGATAACGACCATGACAAAAAAGACTAGAAATAGTCAAAAACAAGGTAGTCTGCCAACTACCTTGTTTTTTTATAAAAAAAAGAAGATACAGACTGCCATCCATATCTCCGTACATATACATCTCTTATGAGCTCCTCGAGTAACTTAATTATAGCAAATGTTTCTATATTTGTCAAATAAATATCAATTCCTGGAGAAAAAAACTCTGGGTGAATTGCGTAGCAAGAGGGCAAAGCCCTTAATTAAAAATACAAAATAAGTAGTTAATAAATTTTAGGGTAGGTATTATAAATTAGATATAGAAATAAAAAAATCAAAAATGCAAGTTTTTATTTATATATCAATGGTTTGCTGGTTTTTAGGTGTGGTCAAGTAGTTGACCACTTTTGTGGTCAACTACTTGACACTAATTTTTATAACATTTTTTCTAAATCTTCTATTAAATTTTTTATATCTTCTTTACTTAATTTTGTTATTTTCTTCTTTATTTTTGCTAATTCCAGTTTACTATCTTGACTTAAATCTTCTCCAAATTGTTCTTCATAAAGTTCTGCAGCTTTTTGCATTGTTCCTCTAAATAGTAAATTTACATTTAAAGTATAAATATTCTTTTTATTAGGTTTCTCAAATATGTATTGATTCTTTAATAAATATCTTCTATCTGCATAAAATCTAGTTTTATTTTGTTCTCCATAGCTTTCAATAAATGTGTTGTCGAAAGATAATTCGTTATTCCAATTCATATTATCAATAAAGTATGGCAACATCGTATTTATAGCCCTTATTTTATTTTGTCTTGCAAGTCTTATTATTTCTTCAGGACTTGATATTCCAAAAGTACCTTTAACTCTTTTCTTTTCAGAACTATAAGTTGTTTCAGTAGATAATATTTCTCCAGTTTCTTGATCTACTGACTGAGTTACTTTTGTTATTCCTTTCTTTTGATATTTTTGTAATTGTTCTTTTTCTTCTTCTGGAAGACTCTCGTAAGTTCGTTTAATTTCTTCATTCATTTCGTATTACTCCTTTGTAGGTTAAATTCATTAGTGAAAACAAAAAATACTACCATCTTGCTAAAAGCTATGGTAGTATTGATAATTTTAATACGAAATTTCAATTTACCCCTTGACATATCCTATGATAATATCTTATAATTATCTTATGGTAAGACTTATTTTGAAAGCTTAATACACATTAAGTCTTACAGAATATGTCTTGCTCTCGAACAGCAAGGCATTATTTTTTTATTCTCTTTTCAATGTTGAGCTAATTATATAATTACTAAAAATTTTTGTCAATAATATTTGGCATTTTTTTATTTTTAACGATAAATTACTCGTTTTAAATACAAAAATCGTTTTAAGGGCATTTTGAAGCGAAATAGATATATAAAAGAGCAGATATTAACCTGCTCTTTTACTTATTCGCACAAATTGTAATTTGTCTTTATACTATATTTTCAAAATTATTAAGTAGTTCTTGAAGTTCATTTATAAATCTATTTGTATGGAATCCATCACATACTGAATGATGTACCTGTACTGCTAATGGTAATAATATCTTGTTATTTTCCTCAAAATATTTTCCTGTTGTAAATATTGGTAAAAGATACTTGTCCCCTTTTGGCAAATTTAAATTAAAACCTGTAAATGATGTCCAAGGTATAGCTGATATATTTATTAAATTATTATTTTCACTTTTTTTAGTTATAAATCCTTTTTTATCTCCAAATTCCTTCATATCTTTTTCATAATTTTTATAAAATTCTCTAAAATCCGAATTATATTCAGTCCATATATTTGAAAATGTATTATTATCCTTATGAAAAATTGTATATGATGGATTTATCTCTGTAAAATATCCTAAATCATTATTGTTGTCTAAACTCATTCTAAACTCTTCGTGTTTATTACATATTCTTGTAATTGCATAAATAATTGTTGGATATAATTTGTATTCCTTATCTTTTATATATTTTTTCAAATTAGTAATATCAATATTTGTTGTCATACTATAAAAACAAGGTACATTATTTAAA
>CAMEUC010000147.1 GCA_945937855.1 uncultured Clostridium sp.
AACCATTGGTATTACTGGTTTGTATAGAATTGCGGTTATAATATCTCATCTCCTCTGAAAACACACATCCACAGTATTTTTGCATATATAAGCCTAGTTCTCGTGCTTTTGCTTGTCCTTCTCTAAATCCTGGTCTAAAATCTCTATAAAGAAAAGTTAATCCATATTTTTTTGCAAGCTCTTCACCAAGCATTTTTAGTTCTTCGTGTTTTTGGTATGGGCTTATTAAAAGTGTAGTTGTAAATGCGTCATATCCATTTTCTTTTGCAAATTTTGCAGTCTGTTCTAAACGCACTCTATAACAATATTTTACACATCTATTTTCTAAATCATCTATTACATTTTTGCAAAATTCTTTTAGTCCATAGTTTTCTTCAAATATTGCTTCTACTTCAATATTTTCTGTATATTCTTTTAAAGTATCTCTTCGTGCTTTATATTCCATGTATGGGTGAATATTAGGATTGAACCAATATACTGTTGGCTCTATTCCTTCTTCTCGTAAACTATCTATGCAGTACACACTGCATGGCGCACAGCACGTATGTAATAATAATTTCATAAATTTTGTTCCTTTTCTCCGTTATATTCATCTACAAAATATAATGGTCTATTTTTTGTTTCATTGAAAATTCTTCCTAGATATTCCCCTATAATTCCTATTAATAGTATTATTACTCCAAAGAAAAATAAATTTAGTAGTATAATTGTTTGATATCCTTGTACTTCACAATTATTAGTAATACATTTTACTATTATATAAATTAAGTATATTACAAATGCTAAAAATGTAGGAATACTTAAAAATGTAGATACTCTAAGTGGTGATGTTGTAAATGCTGTTATTCCATCAATTGCTAAATCAACTAATTTTTTATAATTCCATTTTGTTGTTCCTGCCACTCTTGGATCTCTATCATACATTACTTCTTTTTTCTTGTAGCCTATCCAACTAAACATTGATTTTGAACATCTTTGTGTCTCTCTCATTTTCTTTAAAGCATTTACACACCTTCTATCTAATAATCTAAAGTCTCCTGTGTCTTTTTGAATTTCAACTCTAGTTAAACTTTGAAGAACTTTATAATACATTTTTGATGTAAATTTTTTTAAGAATGTTTCTCCTTTTCTGCTACTTCTTCTAGCATAAACATCATCATAGCCTTCTTCCCAGTATTTTATAAGTTCTGGAATTAACTCTGGTGGATCTTGTAAATCTGCATCAATAAAGATAACTGCATCTCCTGTTGCATAATCAAGACCTGCAATCATTGCTGTTTCCTTACCAAAATTTCTTGAGAAATTTACATATGAAATTCTACTGTCCTTATTTCTCATCTCTTTAATAAGTTCTAGTGTATTATCTTTGCTTCCATCATTTACAAATAAAACTTCAAATTCATATTGGTTTAGATTATTCATCATACTATTTAATCTTTCGTATAAATAAGGCAATGCTTCTTCCTCATTATAAGATGGTACAATTATTGTGATTTTTTTCATTTAAAATCCTCCTTTTTTTCAATTCCTAAATGTTTGTATGCCATTGGGGTTACAATTCTTCCTCTTGGAGTTCTAGCAATAAATCCTATTTGCATTAAATATGGTTCATAGACATCTTCTATTGTTTCGGCTTCTTCCCCAATTGTTAATGATAAAGTATCTATACCAACAGGTCCTCCGTGAATAGTTATAAATTATAGTTTGTAATATTTTTCTATCTATATTGTCTAAACCAAAACCATCTATCTCAAGTTTTTTTAAAGCAATTTTTGCAATCTCATTTGTAATTTTTCCGGTCTCCTAGTACAGATGCATAATCTCTTACTCTTTTTAGCAATCTGTTTGCAATTCTTGGTGTTCCTCTTGAACGTTTAGCTATTTCTAGGCTTCCATCTTCATCAATTTCTATATTTAAAATATCTGCTGACCTTTTTATTATTGTGTTTAATTGTTTTTCATTATAAAGTTCTAATCTTTGTACTATTCCAAATCTATCGCGAAGTGGAGTTGTAAGTGAGCCTGCTCTTGTAGTTGCACCAATTAATGTAAATTTCGGTAAATCAATTCTTATTGACTTTGCTTCTGTCCCTTTTCCTATAATTATATCTAAATTATAATCTTCTAAAGCAGGATATAAAATTTCCTCTACATTTCTATTTAATCTATGTATTTCATCTATAAACAACACATCATTAGTTTGAAGTCCTGTAAGTAATGCTGCTAAATCTCCAGGTTTTTCAATCGCAGGACCAGATGTGATTTTTATATTTGATTTCATTTCATTTGCAATTATATTAGCTAGTGTTGTTTTTCCAAGCCCAGGTGGACCATAAAGTAAAACATGATCTAAAGCTTCTTTTCTCTTTTTTGCGGCTTCTATATATATTTTCATGTTTTCTTTTACCTTAGTTTGTCCAATATATTCTTTTAGAAATTTAGGCCTTAGCGAAACTTCTGAAAATTCTTCCTCTTCATTTTGAGTTTGTGGCAATAATATATTGTCCTCCATAATAACTCCTCTTTCTCTTTTTTATCTACTTAATTATATATATAAATGTGAGGTTTTGCAAGAGAAATAAAAAAAAATAATATTTAGCTGTGAGAGGTAAAAATGAAAGGTGGGAATTATAGGGCTATGCTTCGAAGGAATTTTTCTAAAATCTCACTTCTCACATCCCACTTCTCACCTCTAAATTATTATTTTCTTCTTCTCAATATCATTCCATTTTCTGCTTCTTTTGGTAAAATCATTTTTACTTTTTGACCTTCTTTTCCTGGATTTCCATGGTCTATTCCCTCCTTTTTTTCATATTCCCATATTTTGTCTATTTTAAATTTAATTTGCTCT
>CAMEUC010000148.1 GCA_945937855.1 uncultured Clostridium sp.
TTTTTTCAACAAATTCTTTAGTAACTACTTTTTTGTGTGCAAGTTTCGCCCAAGTAGAGCTTTCCGCAATAATTTCTCCTATTTCAGAAAAATGTGTAGAAAGCTTTTCTTTATCTTCTGTAATTCTAGAAGTAAATTCCACAACTTTAGCCATTGCTTCTTTATCTAAAGGCAAATAACCTTCTCTTTCTGAGTAGTTATGCACAAATTTTGCGAGCTTGTTTATATTTTCTTCTGTCCTAGGAGCATCTTCTTCAAATTCTGCTTTTATTTTAAATAATTTTCTAAAATCTGGGTCTAGTGCAAGCAAAGTATGATAAATATTAGAATCACCTAGAAGAAGAACTTTTACATTTAAAGGAATTGGTTCTGGCTTTAAAGAAATCATAACCATGTAAGAGCGTTGTTCCACATTATTTTCTATAGAAAGTTCTTTTACTAGAAGAGCTTTTTTTAAAGTATCGTAGCACACTTGATTTGCTAATAAATCTTGTGCTTGAAGTATTATATACCCACCATTAGCTTTATGCAAAAGACCAGGTTTAAGCATAGTAAAATCTGTTTTTAGCATACCGTATTGATTTTCATATTCTAATTTTCCAAATAAATTATGATACATATAGTTGGTATCCATAATTACAGGAGCACCTTCTAAGTTACTATTATCAACAAATAAGTTGACTCTATAATTAAGCCAAGGTTTAACAGCTTCTGGTTTGGGATTTTGTGGAGTAGGTTGAATTTCTTCTTCTTTTATAAAATAATTAAGATTTTTTAATATATCTTTTTTTACATCATCTAAAAATGTTACTATTTTTTTATATTTTTTATAAGTAGCACGAATTGGGTTAATATAAGCATTTATAGTAAGTAAGGCTATATTTGCTTGCCAGTCATCAATTTTTTTGTCTGCTTCTTTTTCAATTAGTTTTATTTGTCCAATAGCTTGGACAATATATTCTTGAACAATATTTGATTTTTCCTCAAAATCTTTTTTTATGTTTTCATCCAAATTTTCAAATTCATCTTCTTCAATAACTTTTCCATCTAAAACAGGCATCATATAAATACCGTTTTGTGCAGATTTAACCTGGAAACCAAATTTTAGACATTGTTTATTTAAATTAGTAAGAAGTTTATCTTTTTTCTCATCAAAACCATGACGTATAAGATTTTTTTCTTTTTCAAAGTCTTCGTTACTAAAAGTTTTGTGTAGATACTTTCTAATATCTACTATAAAAGAATCCATACAATCTTTAAATTCTTTACCAGTTCCAGCAGATAATGATACAGCAATAGGTTCATTTGGATCATTAAAGTTATAAATATAGCACCAGTCGTCAGGAGTCTTCTTTTTTGATGCAAGTTCTGTAACATATTTTTTTGTATACATTGTTTTCCCAACTCCGGCAGGACCTTCAAGGTACAAATTATATCCTTTAGAATTTATGCTAAGACCAAATTCAAGTGCTTTTATACCTCTTTCTTGACCATATACTAGGTCATTGTCAGTAATTTCTGCTGTAGTTTCAAAATTAAACATATTAGGATTACATATATTCTTTAGTTCTTTATAATTTAATTCATTTTTTCTCATTTGTTTCCCTCCAAATTAATTTATTTTTAAATTCATAATAATTGCATTATCTGTATTATTATAATATCTTTTCCTTAAACCACATTTTTTAAAGCCATTTTTTTCATAAAGTTTAATTGCAGATATATTATTTTCGTTAACCTCTAAAATAATTTCTGTTTTCTTGTTTCCTTTAGCTAAAGAAATAAGCTTATTTAATAAAATGTTTCCAATGCCGTTTTTTCTATAATCTTTCTTTACAACAATATTTGTTATTTCCATTTGATCTATAGTATCTATCATACCAGCAAAACCAACAATTTTATTTTCTAATTTTGCTATTATATATGTTGAAAAAGGATTTTGTAATTCTGATTTTAAAATATTTTCATTCCAGAAATCATCAAAATCAGGAATAAGTATATCAGAAAGAGTATTAAAATCAGAAAGAGTCATTTTAGAAATAATTATTTCATTCATTTTAGCTCCTTCATCCTTTCAGCTTGTGATTTTCTTAAATACATTGGTGCTATTGAATCTGCTGTTTCTGAAATTCCTTTTTTGAATTTATTATACGCACAAATACCCACATTTGTTGCATGAATGTTGTTATCGTTTATAACAGAACCGTGTTAATAGTTTTTCATGTAAAGTAGCTCCATCTCCAACAAAAGTAATTGGAGTATTTTGGGGAAAAGCTTTTATAATTGTGTTTATATCATCCGCCATATAGTTATTAATTAATTGATGATTAGTATCAAAAATACCACAATACACTTGATTATTTCTAGCATCTATTAAAGAACATATCGTATTTGAACTTACATTGTAACTTAAAGTTTCTAAAGAAGTACATGATACTACTGGTATTTGGTTTACTTCTGCAATTGCTTTTGCTGTAGCAATTCCAATACGTATACCAGTGAAAGAACCGAGGCCCCACATCACATGCAATTAAATCTAATTCAGAAACTTTGGTATTTGTAGATTTAAATAATTCATCTATTAAAGGTAGTAGATTTTCAGAATGAGTTTTTAGATTATCTATATTTAATTCTTTTATTGGTTTATCATCTTCTAATAATGCTACTGAGCATATTTTACTAGATGTAGATATTGATAATATTAGCATTTCTTCTCCTTTTTCAGTCCGCCCAATCTCGTCGGGGTTTTTATATTTTATTTTTTTCACTGCCCCATCCTAGAAAATG
>CAMEUC010000149.1 GCA_945937855.1 uncultured Clostridium sp.
TCGCTCATTGCTTCCCACCGGCGCTGTAACAAGGCTTTCGCCTTTAACAGCCCACGGCGGTCCCCACGAGGCAATTCGCTTCTTAAAATATATAAGCCCCTGCGTTTGGCTAGCATATTGTATCAAAAAATTATTTGGGGTCTAATTTTGCAACAATCACAGTCATGTCATCTTTGGCTACTCCTAACCCATTGTCAACCGCTTCTTGTATTATTATATTTGCTATTTTTTCTATATTATCTGTCTCAATATTTTCAAGTAGATTTTTAAGCCAAACTTCTTTATTATCGTATTCTACATTTGATTCTAGTATTCCATCTGAGCACATTACAATTATATCATCTTGTTTTAAATCTTTATCATATACAACTAAATCTATTTTATCCAACATTCCAGCTGGGAAAGATATGCTTTTTACAACTTCTACTCTGTTTTTCGATTTAATAAATGTTGGGCAAGCTCCATTTTTTACAAATTCTACATTTCCATTACTTAAATCTACTATTGAAATATCTATTGTTGCATAAGTTTCTTCATTTGAATTTAAATTAATTGAAGAATTAATTAGTCCTATTGAAACCTCTTTATTGAATCCATTTGTAAGTAATTTTTTTAACATACTTATTACCGTACTACTACTTTTATTGGCTTGCTCTCCAGAACCCATTCCATCACTTATTGCAAGCATATATTTTCCATCTTCTAGCTTAGTTGTAATGTTGTTATCTCCAGAAATTTCACTTTTATTTTTTGTTTTGGTTAATACAACTTTAGTTAGTTTGTATTTTTCTTCTAATTTTTCATTAGTTTTTTCTTCTTCTATATCTTCAGCTAATTCAGATATAACCTTAGATACTCCTCCGAAGTTGTGTTGCAAGTACTTTTTTATTATTTGCTTCTTTTACTTTCCATAAAATATTTAATTTATGTATTCTATATGTAGCATTTACAAGTTTTACAATTTCGTTTATATTTTTCTTGGTTTCCTCTGTTTCTAAATCTATTTTACAATCACTATTTTTTTCTAATATATTATATAATGCATCATCTTTCATCTCATTACTTTTAACTAATTCTTCATATATATCATACAAAATATTTTGATTATCAATTAAATCTTCATAAAATAAATTGTCTTCTAAATCTTCTAAATTATTACATAAATCATCTACAAAAAGTTCTTTATTTTCTTCTTCTATATTTGATTCTAGGGCATCATCTGCAGATTCGTTATAGCTTCTAGCCATATCTGCAATAGTTTCTGATACATTATTTAATTTTTGAGCAGTTTGTCCATCTAATACTCCTGATGTAACAGGGAAGCATTTCATTTGTGGTATTATATCTTCTATATTTATTTTTGTATCTTTTGGAATAATTAAAAGGCCTAATGCTGCAACTAAAATTTCTCTAATTGTAATTACTGGAACTGTATTTCCATTTGCAACATATGTTAAAACAGCATTTCCTACACAAAAGCCGAACTATTACTCCGTGGCTTTCCTAATTTATTTAATAGTCCTGCTATCATTCCAGAAATTGCATAAGAAGCAACAAGTATTGGCGAATTTGCTGTAATTATTCCTAAAACCATACCTATTGTAATTCCAGATGTAGCTCCTACTAACATTCCATGCTTCCAGCCTAAAAATAGAACTAACATTACACTTAGAATGTTTGTAACTGATAAGCCCCAGAATTTCAATCCACTTAGTGATACAAACGCAATAGCAAGTAGCAAGCTTGCACCCATTACTTCTTCTATGGAAAAAGCTTTTTTCTCCCCAAATTCACATATAACAATAATTGAATTAGCGAAAATTTTATAAAAAATGTATGTAATTAGTCCCATCGCTATTGCTGTTATTAAGTCATATAATAAAAATCCTGAAAATATCATTTTAGCAGCTTGTATTACGAAACTAGCAATAAAAACATATATGCCTAATTTTTGTTTTTCATTTCTTTCCTCTTCTTCAAAATTCGGTCTTATTATTAATACTAATCCTAAAAACAATATTGATGTAAGTAGAAATACACCTAACCCACTAAAGCCAAATTTAATTAAAGTTCCAATTATTACAAATAAGTATATAATTCCTACTGGTTTTCTGTTACTATAACAAGCAGCAAAAATAGCTAGTCCAAATGGAGCCCATTCTCCGTTAAAACTCACCATAGAAACCATTAAACTAATTATATATAAAAATACATCTTTTTCTTTAAATAGATTTCGTATATCAAATTTTGTTTTTTCCTCTTGCAGATTTTCTACTTCACTACCATTTAAATTTTGGAACATCCTCTACCACCCTTTTTCTTTTCTAAAATTTGCATTACCATTGCCTATAATATCAGCCGTTTTGTATATTTTATAAAAATTTAAATTTGACAGCCCGCAAATCGCGGGGGAAGACCCGCGTACGCCTTGGAGAATTTAATTTTTTTAGGAAATCATACAAAAGGTAGGCTGATAAGCAACAAATCTATGGCAATTATTTTACATCTAAATAGCCATTTTTTTTGTCGTTTCTAGTATTTATTTTAGAAAAGTGTTCTACATTTTGTGATAATTTTATTTTATATTTTTTCTTTTGATACCTTTTTATTTAAACTTCTGTAAAATATTCGTTTATTCTTATAATTAATTCTGTTTTAGCTTCTTCTATTGTCATATTTTCTAATTGGGCTCCTGCTAGAGTAATATGTCCTCCACCGCCTAATTTTTCTAATATCACTTGAACATTTATATCTCCTATTGAACGTCCACTTATACAAATT
>CAMEUC010000150.1 GCA_945937855.1 uncultured Clostridium sp.
GTTCAGAATTATTATTATTGCCTTATAAAAAAATTGCAATATTTACTAGGCTTTATATTGCAATATGTCCAATTATAATAATTGGTATTGCTATTGCTGTGGAATATAGAAAAAAGAAAGTTTTTTATAATGAATTTAAAAATAATTTAGATGAATTAGAAGATAAATATTTAATATCAGAAATAATAAATACTCCAGATTTTATAGAGGGAAAAATCTTAAAAAAGTCTATGCAAGAAACTGGAAAATCAATGTTAGAAAATGTAAATTTATATAAAAGATTACAAGAAGATTATAAAGAATATATAGAATTATGGATTCACGAAATAAAAATACCAATTGCTACATCTAAATTGATTATTGAAAATAATAAAAATGAGATAACTAAAAGCATTGATGAAGAACTAGATGAAATAGAAAATTATACAGAACAAGCATTGTTTTATGCTAGAAGTAATACTGCTAACAAAGACTATGTTGTTACAAAATCAAATTTGCAAGAAATAGTAAATGGAGCAATTTTGAAAAATAAAAGTGCATTACTTTCAAGTAAGACAAGTATAGAATTACACGATTTGGAACGAGAAGTATATACAGATAGCAAATGGGCAGTTTTTATAATAAATCAGATTATACAAAATGCAATTAAGTATTCAAAAATTAAAGATAGAAAGATAGAAATATATGCTATTTCAAAAAGAGAAAATGTTGTTTTATATATAAAAGATAATGGAATTGGAATAAAAAAAGGAGAAATAACAAGAGTTTTTGAAAAAGGGTTTACAGGAGAAAATGGGAGAACAATAAACAAGAAATCTACTGGTATTGGGTTATATCTATGTAAGAAATTATGCAACAAATTAGGATTAGGAATAGAATTAAATTCAGAAAAAGATATAGGAACAGAAGTAAGAATTATATTCCCTAAAAGTAGTTTTATGAATTTGTAAGTCCATATTAGTTATGGGCTTATTTTTATAAATGAGAAATCTTACAAAAAATGTAATGTTATTGTAAGATAAATCGATGGCAACTATTTTAAAATGAATTTATAATGTAGATATACAAAGAATTGAAAGGAGTTTTTTAGATGGAAAATGTATTAGAGGTTAAAAACATAGAAAAATACTATGGAAACAAATCTAATTTAACAAAAGCAATAGACAATATTAGCTTTAATGTAAAAAATGGAGAGTTTGTAGGAATTATGGGAGCAAGTGGCTCTGGTAAAACTACACTTTTGAATTGTGTATCTACTATTGATAGAGTAACAGCAGGACATATAATTATCAACGGAGAAGATATTACAAAACTTAAAGGAAATAAATTAAACAAATTTAGGAGAGAGGAACTAGGCTTTATATTCCAAGACTTTAATTTATTAGATACATTAACAATTTATGAAAATATAGCTTTAGCATTAACAATTCAAAAAGTAAATGCTACAGAAATTAACAATAGAGTTCACGAAATAGCAAAAAAATTAGATATTCTAGGAATAATGAACAAATATCCATATCAAGTATCTGGAGGGCAAAAGCAAAGATGTGCAGCAGCAAGAGCAATAATAACAAATCCTAAAATAGTATTAGCAGACGAGCCAACAGGTGCATTAGATAGTAAATCAGCAAAACAATTATTGATGACATTTGATTACTTACATCAAAAATTAAATGCAACTATTTTAATGGTAACACACGATGCTTTTACAGCAAGTTATGCAGATAGAATTATATTTATAAAAGACGGAAAAATCTTTAATGAATTAGTTAAAGGAAATGATACAAGAAAACAATTCTTTGAGAAGATAATTGAGGTGCAAACACTTCTTGGAGGTGATTTGAACGATGTTATTTAAGTTATCAATTAAAAATATGAAAAAGAGCTTTAAGGATTATGCGATATATTTTTTAACATTAGTGTTAGGAGTTGCAATATTCTATATGTTCAACTCATTAGATAGTCAAGAAGCAATGTTACAAGTATCTAATTCAACAAGGGACATCATCAAACTTATGATAAGTATGTTAGGATATGTATCGGTATTTGTAGCAGTAGTATTAGGATTGCTTATCGTATATGCAAATAATTTCTTAATTAACCGAAGGAAAAAAGAATTTGGTATATATATGACACTTGGAATGGGAAAGAGGCAAATATCTAAAATTATAATACTAGAAACAATATTTGTAGGCATTATTTCACTTATAGTTGGACTTGTTATAGGAATATTTGCATCACAATTTATGTCTGTATTAGTAGCAAAAATGTTTGAAGCAGATATGAGTAATTTTCAATTCGTCTTTTCAAAAACAGCTTGTATAAAGACTTGTGTATATTTTGCAGTTATGTATATAGCAGTTATGTTCTTTAATACAATGACAGTTTCAAGATATAAATTGATAAATCTATTGAATGCTACAAAGAAAAATGAAAAAGTAAAAATAAAAAATCCTATTATTTCTATAATTGTATTTATTGGAGCAAGTTGCTTGTTAGGATATGCTTATTGGAAAGTGACAGGAGATGTTCACTCATTAACTACAGCAGATAAATTATTACCACCAATATTAATGGGAATTACTGGAACAATCTTGGTATTTTGGTCTTTATCTGGTTTTATATTAAGAGTAGTACAATCGATAAAAAATATCTATTTAAAAGGAACAAATATGTTTGTATTAAGACAAATCAACAGCAAAATCAATACAACAGTTATAAGTATGAGTGTTATTTGCTTAATGTTGTTTATGACAATTTCAATACT
>CAMEUC010000151.1 GCA_945937855.1 uncultured Clostridium sp.
AAAATCATACAAAAGGTAGGCTGAGAAGCAGTAACATACAAACTACAATTTATTTAATAATTTGATTCCAATTAATCTTTCAATGTGTTAAAATATTAATGGAGGATTTGTATATGGAGATTATTATTGGAAAAACAGCGGGATTTTGTTTTGGTGTAAAAAACGCAGTAGACAACACAATAAAAGAATTAGAAGAGGCAAAAGAAGTATATTGTTTAGGAGAACTAGTTCATAATAAACAAGTAACAGAAAAATTAATAAGTAAAGGTGCAAAATTTATAGATAATATAGAAGATGCAAAAGATAAAGTGATAATAAGAGCACATGGGGTACCAAGAGAAACATATAAAAAGGCAGAAAAGTTAAATCTAGAAATAAGGGATTTAACTTGCCCCAAAGTACTAAAAATACATAGTATTGCAGAAGAATATAGCAACAAAAAATATTTTATATTCTTAATCGGACAAAAGGAACATCCAGAAACTGTTGGAACAATCAGTTTTTGTACATCGGGTGCTGCAATTATTGAAAAGTCAGAGGATATAGAGAAAGCAATACAATTATTTGATGAATCCCAATTAAATCAGGCATTAGTAATTTCACAAACTACATTTAGCGTAGAAAAATTTAATAATATAGTTGAGGAGCTAAAAAAGAAGATAAAAAATCTAGAGGTAAAGAATACAATATGTGATGCAACGAAAGCAAGGCAGATAGAAACAGAAAAAATAGCAAAAAGTGTAGATACAATGATTATAATAGGAGGAAGGCATAGCTCTAATTCAAACAAATTATATGAAATAGCAAAGAAAAATTGTAATCAAGTTTTATTTATTGAAACAAAAACAGAATTAAATCTAGACAAAATAAAAAATGCTCAAAAAATTGGAATTATGGCAGGAGCTTCAACTCCACAAAAAAGCGTACAGGAAGTTGTTGATATTATAAAAAAAATATGTTAAAATAAATAATATATATTAACAGAAAGGGTAGGTAAAATGAATCAAATTCTTGTTTCTGAAAAATTATATGTAACACCAGCAATGAAAAGAAAAAAGAAGCTTTTCAAAATAGAATTCTTTTTATCTATTTTTTTAGTGTGTTTATTATCTTCATATTACATTTATGCAGAATATGATAGAAATAAGAGTGAACAAGTTTCTAAAGAAATTTTAGCTAATTTAACTTTTGAGGAACAAGAAGAAAAGTTAGATTCAATAGTAATAGTTCTTAATTCAGCATTTTCTGAAGAGCAAATGTTAAATTTAGAAGAACAAACAGAAGAAACATCGGAGATTCCAAGTGTACAAATGGCAACAGCAAAAGACGGTACTAAGTATTATACAATTGGAACAATAAATATACCAAAAATAAATGTGAATTATCCAATTTTATCTGAAACCACAACAGAATTATTAAAAATATCACCTTGTAAGTTTTGGGGAGCAGACCCAAATCAGGTGGGAAATTTTTGTATAGTAGGTCATAATTATAGAAATAGTAAATTCTTTAGTAAAGTACCAACACTAGAAAATGGAGATATTATAGAAATAACAGATTTATCAGGAACCACTTTACAGTATGCAGTATATGATAAATACATAGTAGAGGCTGATGATACATCTTGTACAAGTCAATTAACAAATGGAAGGACTGAAATTACAATAATTACATGTACAGATAATGGAAAACAAAGAGTAGTAGTAAAAGCAAGAGAAATATAAAATGAAACATCTCATAGATTTGAGGTGTTTTTTATATAGAAATAGGAAACAGAACGATTATTATTTACCCAATAACCAAAATAAAAAATATCTCATAAAATATTATGAGATGTTTTTTTATTTTAAAGGAGGAGAAAAATGGCAAAGATAATTGTTTTTAATAATGACACAGATCGTATGGAAACATATTATAGAGGAGAGAGTGAAAGGATGCCATATAATACAAATAGAACTTTAACAGTAAGAGAATTTAGAGGGTCAAGTGGTAGTTCAACATTATGGACAACTAAAAGAGCAATGCAAAGTTTTAATACAACAAGATATTTATTCGGTGCCCCAATACCAGTAGGATTTGCATTTAAAAGACCATGGGAAGGTGGACATGGTTCTCAAAGTCAACATTATGCAGGAGTAGCATTTGATACAGGACAAAGGTTAAGTAATAGCGAAAGAAACAGATTATGGAATACTGCAAATAGTTCTCGGAGTTTGGACATATGTAGAACCACAGAGTTTAACACCTACTTGGGTTCATTTTGATAAGCGATTTCGGAAGACCAGCTTGTGGAACAGCAGGGTATCCTTTAATTAAAAGAGGAAGTATAAGCACATATGTACTTATAGCCCAAGATGATTTAAATACGCTAGGTTTTAGAACGGGTGGACTAGATGGAATTTTTGGTTCTAGAACAGATGAAGCAGTAAAAAATTATCAAAGGAGTAGAGGCTTACCAGTAGACGGAATCGTCGGATGTAACACATGGAGATCTCTTCAAGAAGATGTGGTAGGAACAGGAAGAACAAGCACAACAATAGACTAAAAGATAAATTGTAATTTGTGAGACACTACTTCTCAGCCTACCTTTTGTATGATTTTTTTAAAAGGTCAAACTCTCCAAGGCATACGCGGGTATTCCCCCGCGATCTGCGGGCTGTCGAGATTTGACTTTAAAAAAAATATACAAAACGGCTGAGGTTGTATAT
>CAMEUC010000152.1 GCA_945937855.1 uncultured Clostridium sp.
CCAACTTTTTGTAAAAAGGGATTGCAATATTCCAACACTTGTGTTATAATTAAGAAAAAAAGAAAGGAATTGAAAAAATATGGGAACTTTAGAAGAAATGTTAGAAAATTTTAAGAAAGGATATGTAGAAAACAAAAATACTAATAATATTATCAATCAAGATAATGTTGAAAAAAATGATGTTGATGAAGCAAAAAGAATTGAAGAATTAAAAAAGCAAGAAATGGAAGAGCATATACAAAAAGAAATAAATAATACTATTAAAGTTTTGAATAGAACAAAGTTTAAAAATAGAATAGAAGGTAAAGTTATTGATGGAAAAGTAGTATTCTATTTGGATAATGAAAAAGTATATTCAAATACAGTAAATAATATTTTAAGTTTCTTTTGCATTGGAGAATTAGCACAAAAAGTAAAAGAAAGATGTTTTGAATTAGAAGGAATAAATGAATTAAAATATTTTATTGAAAAGAAATGTATTGTATATAATGAAATGTTGCCTAAAAATATGAGAACTTATAAAAACGAATTTATTAAGGCTTATTTGGATTTTTTAAAGTATGAAGTACATAATCCAATTAAAGTGAATTTGAATAAATTAAATTCTATTCTTATTCATAATTATGGAGAAAATATTATAAAAAGTGGTACTAGACATTGGCTAACTAAAATTACATTAAAAGAAAAAATTAATAATATTAATATTTTAGGAGAAAATATAGATAGTAATGAAAAAATAAAATATATGCTAGAACATTCTCTTGTTGATTTTATTGAAAATTATTGCATTGTCTGTAACGGATTAAAGCCTTCAAGCAGATTAAAAAGAACAAATTTTAGAAAAGGATATGTAGCTTATTGTAATGAAAATAATATAAAGCCATTAGATATTCATTCTTTCAATAAAGTATTATATGAAAATTATAATGAAACTTTCATAAAATCCAATGGAATATGGTACATGAAAAAAATAAAATTTAAAAATTTTAATTAGCCGTAATTTTTTTACGGTTATTTTTTCATTGAAAACAAAGGACTTGAAGAATTTATTTACATAAAAGCATAAAAATATTCTTAAAAATGTATTGACATTTCCTAAAAATATATATACAATGTGATTATCTTAAAAAAGAAAGGGGAATAGAAATGGGATTAGCATGTAGAGGAGTTACACATTGTAGTGAATGTGGAATGCCATTAGCTGATAATGAATTTGGAATATGCAATAGTTGTAAAGAAAAAAAGAAAAAAAGAAAACAAGAAAGAAATATTACAACTCATCATGTAACGATAAAGACAGAAAAATTAAGAGAGTTAATTCGTGAGCATTATAATTGGAATGATTATACTTTAAATGGAAAAATTGAAATTGTTACAAGCTTAGCTTATTTTGATAATGATAAAGAGCTGCTAGAATTTTTAATATTTATGGAGGATAATTTAGATGAATAATATGGAAGAAGATATAAAGATATTAGAAGATTTAAAAAAAGATTTTATTTCTTTAGTAAGCAAAAAAGATGGTTTTGTCATAGAAAAAGACAAAAGAAAAAAACAAATAAGAGCAATAGAAAATATAATAAATAGAAATCGTTATTTAGAAACTAAAGCAGCAGCAAAAATAAATAATGAAATAGATAATATAAAAGTTGAAATATTTAAAAATTATATACCAGTTTCTTTAGTAGAAGAAGAACTAAAAGAATTAGATAATAAAGAAAAACAAGAATTGAAAGGATTAAAAGGTCAAGATAGATTTTTTGTAAAACAAATGTATCAATATAGAAAAGATAGTTTACAAAAAATATTAGGAGGTAAAAAATAATGATATGTGCAATATGTAAAAAACAAATACCTAAAAAGAAAATAAGAATGGATAATATGCACTATGAGTTTGAAGAAGAAACAGAAAAATTATTTACAGCAGATAGAAGTGAAAGTATTA
This sequence comes from uncultured Clostridium sp., assembly GCA_945937855.1. Taxonomy (GTDB): domain Bacteria; phylum Bacillota; class Clostridia; order TANB77; family CAG-508; genus UMGS1933. The sequence goes on from CAMEUC010000152.1 coordinate 1,946, forward strand.
CAGTATGTCTGGATTGTTATGAGAATTTAGAATGGGATTAGAAGGAGATAAATATGAATAATGATGAAAATAGATTTGAACAATTAAAAAAGAAAAGAATAGAAGTTTTAGAAGCAATAAAACCAATATGTGAAGCTTTTAATTTAGAATATGATTATATTGTAAAAGAAACAGGACAAACAGAAACATTGGTCTTAAATGGACAAAAAATAGGTTGTTCTTGTAACAGTATAGATGCTACAATAAATGAGGTAATAGGGTATATTTTTGTTAAAATATATTGTAGAAATAATTATATAGGAGCTTTTAGAACACAAACATTAAATGTAATAAAACAATATTGGTTAAATTAGGAGGAAATACAAAATGAATTGGAGAGATGAATTAGCAGATGAAATGGGTTATACAATTTGTCCTATTTGTTTTCCAGAATATGTATATTGTGATAATGATTGTGATAACTGCAAAGAATATATTGAATTTAAAAAATATTTAGAAGGGAAAAATAAAGATGTGTGAATTTTGTAATGCTAAAATTTATGTGCAAGTAGAAAGATATAGTAAACCAATATTAGCACCATTAACAGAAGTTGAACAATTAGAACATGAAATAATAAATAAAACAGGACTACAATATATACAGATACCAAATAAATATTGTCCTATGTGTGGAATAAAAATAGAAAGAGGTAGTAAAAATGAACAAATTTAAAAAAGGAGATAAGATAATTTGTATAAATACAGATAAT
>CAMEUC010000153.1 GCA_945937855.1 uncultured Clostridium sp.
AAATTTATTAAATTGTGAATTTTCTAGGATTGCTTTCTCTAAAAAAATATCTTTTTCTCTGGACAATGGATTAAGTGGAATAGGTATATTATCTTTAATAATGTATGAAATAACCCAAAAAGAGTATTATCTTTCTATTCCGGATATTATTGTAAAAATCATTTTACAACAAAAGATTATTTTATCTACATTTGGTTTAGCTTATGGAAACACAGGGGTAGCTGTATTTCTAATTAAGTATTATAAGTACAGAAAGAAAATTTCTATACTTAAACAGTCAAAAAAATATATATTAACAGATATCCAAAAAGGTCAATTAATAAATGGAAAAAATAAATTAAGAGGAATTAGATGCAATTTAAAATCTAATATACCTTACATATACATTCCCTATGGTACTGCCGGTATAATTAAGACTACTTTGTTATATTTAGGAGAAATAGATGATCTTGGTTTGAGAAAAGAATTAAATTTTTTAGTAAATTCATTGAAGGTGTCGTCTACATTGCAGTCTGGCTATGCTTTTGGTACAGCGGGTATTATTTCAACTTTAAATGATATTTTAAAATTTGATAAAACTGATCCGTACCAGGTAAGAATATATTTTGAAAAGTTAATTCGATCATTATTATCGACAGGCTTTAAAATGAAAAATCAAATTATTTTTTCTGGTGATCAAAACTTTAAAGAATTTATAGATTACGGATCTGGTTCAATGGGAATCTTATTAACTTTAAAAAAGATTATCGATAATCAAGAATTTGATCCTATTTTTAAAGATTTGTAAATATTTTGAAAGAAGGTGAGAAACATGAAAAACATTGAAACTGTAGTAGATTTGCAAGATTTGCAATCTATTCCAATGAAAGATCACAAAGCAACAGCAAATGATAATCATTTTGCAAGTAGTTTAAGTTGTGGATGTTCTGCATTTCATTAATAAAGTATTCATAAATAAGAATGTTAGTAATAACATTCTTATTTTGTCTCTAATTAGGAGAAAAGGGTATGAAAATCAACTTCAAATGGATAATTAAAAATCTTCCTATTTGGTTAATCGGATTAATTATAATTTTTTTAATTTTAGGTGGTTTTGAAGGTGTAGTAAATGGAATTATTTTAGGACAATTTCCAAATCTTGTGGATGCATCTTCAAACAAATTAATCTTATTTTTGATTCAAAGTAGTGGAATTTTCTGTATTGTCTATACAGCTTTAGTTTTGAAAAATATACTCTTAAATTATGCACGGAAAATTTTAAGAGTTTCTCTAAAAAAAACTATGCTTCTAAGTAGTTTTTCAAATCATCAAGAAACAGAAAAAGGTTTGAATCAAATTAGTAATGATGCAGCCAAAATCGATGAGAATTATTTCTCTCTAATTGCCGAGATTTTATCTACTGCTGTGGCAGCAGTTATTTCGACTATTTATGTATTACAGGTTAATATTCTAATGGGAATTATTTTTGTAACCTTTTCTTGTCTAAGTTTAATCCCGATGCTTTTTGGTAAGAAAAAACTTGGAAGGCTAGGAGACGAATGGAGTAAAAGTAATACTAAGGTAATGCATACGGCTGGTGACTGGCTTCGTGGCTTTAGAGATATTTTGCAATATAATGCACAAAGAACATTCTTTAATCATGTTTCCTCTACAATTAATCAAAGTGAAAGTATTCTTTTAAAGCAAGAAAATTTACAGTGGCTTGTGCAATATGTAAACTTATTGTTTACAATTTTAGCATTAGTAGGTCCATGGGCTATTGGCTTCTACTTTATTGTCAACCACTTATTTAACGTTACAATTAGTGCACTTCTTTCCTTAACTCTTTCTGCAAATAGTGTAGTTCAAAATTTTCGGATTTTAATGCAGTGTTGGTCAGAAGTAGCCGGAACAACAAATATACGTAAGATTGATGAAATTAACGAAGATATTTTAGAGCAATCAAAAATAGAATTATGTAAGCCGAATATTAAGTTGGAAAATATCAATGTAACATATGATGAGCGAGTAATTTATAATAATCTAAATTTTGATATTCCTTACGGTAGTAAGATTTTACTACAAGGACCATCAGGAGCAGGGAAGAGTACATTTTTGAATTTAATAGCTGGTGTAATCAAGCCTAATAAAGGAAAAGTGTTGATTAATAAAAGAAAACCAAATTTAGCTGATATAACATATATTGCGCAGACGCCATGGATTTTTGAGGGAACAATCAGAGATAATTTATGTTTAGGCGAAAAATATTCTGATAAAGAGCTAATGAAAATCTTGGAAAAAGTAGGATTAGTAGCAGAACTAGGAGAAAATATCCTTAATAGAAAAATAAATCCAACTCAGGAAAATATTTCGGGCGGACAAAAGCAAAGATTAGTAATTGCTCGTGCACTTTTAAGAAATAAATCTATTATTTTACTTGATGAAATCACTGCTGCTTTAGATGATAAGAATAGTGATAAGATTAGAGAACTAGTATATCAAGTCCCTGGAACAATTATTGAAAGTGCACACCATATTAATAATCGCCTTCTTGATAAATATAGCTTTGTTAAAAAGACAGTTAAAGATCAAAAACTAATATAATTTTTAAAAGACTTGACCAGTTCAAGTCTTTTTTTGTAA
>CAMEUC010000154.1 GCA_945937855.1 uncultured Clostridium sp.
GCTATTTTAGCATTAAAACAATTAACAGAAAGCTCAGATAACAAGCAAAGATATACAATTTTAAGAAAAATAGGTTGTGATGAAAAAATGATTAATAAAGCATTATTTAGACAAATTGGTATATTCTTTGGACTACCACTAATACTTGCAATTATTCATTCAATATTTGGAATACAATTTGCGATGACAGTGATGGAAGGATTAGCAAGTTCAGAAGATTTATTACCATCAATAGTTGCAACAGTAGTAATTATTGGAGCAATATATGGAGCATATTTTATAGCCACTTATCTTGGAAGTAAAAACATCATCAAAGAGGAGGAATAGTTATATGTTTATATTTAAAATTCCTAAAATGATATTTATTGGAATTATAATATTTATGGTAATATTAGCTATTTCAATAAAGATAGGTGTTACTTTACCAAAAGATGAAATATTAAATGTTTACGATAGTATTATTCAAACTTTTTCTTCGAAAGGACTTTCTAAAGATAAAGATTTAAAAGGAGAAAGAAATTTTGGAGTAGATGAATATGTAGGAACATATAAGGCTGAATATGATAATTATACAGGAACAGAAACTGTATTTGGAGGAACAGCATTACATAGAAAAAATGGAGATCATATAAAACTAACTATAAAAATAGAAAAACAAAGTGGGAATATCAATGTAATAAGTAAATTAGGAGAAAATGAATTATCACTAATAAGCGATGATGGAGAATATGAAGATACTATTTATATAGATGGAATGAATTACTATTTATCAATAAATTTAGATAATTTTAAAGGTAGTATTTATATTATTTCGGAATAGGAGAATTTAAAAATGGAAGATATAAAAGAAAAAATACCAATGATAATTGCAGTTATTATAGCAATAGCCATTTGTGGAATAGCATTTTATTTTATGGAATTTCATCAAGCAGTTTATTATACTAAAATAGATAATACAAGAGTAGAAAAAATTTCTGCAAATGATGATATGAAATATCAATATACTTTAGATTGTTATAATGAAAATGGAAAGATAAAAGAATTAAAATTTAAAACTAGCAGAGAATTAAGAGAAGATGCTTATTTAAAATTAGAGGTAATGCTTGTAACGGGAGTTCATAGTTGGGAGGAAGTACAATATAATGAACTTCCAGACAAAGTAAAAGCAAATTATAAAGAGTAAAATTAGATGGATTATAAATTAAAATAATACCACAGGAAGTCAGGTGGTTTAAATGAAAGTAATAAAAAAAATAATTTTTGTAGTAATATTAGTAGCAATAAGTATAAGCCTATTAGTGATAGGAAATGGCTATAATATGTATAAAGAGGCTTTAGAGCAAATGCCATTATCTAAAAAAGTAGCTAGTATAATAGAAAAAGAAAACTATGCTAAAATTGATGAAATACCACAAATATATAAAGATGCTGTAATATCTGTAGAAGATCATAGATTTTACAAACACAATGGAGTTGATATAATAGCAATTGGCAGAGCCTTTGCAAATGACATTAAAGCAATGGAATTTGTTGAGGGTGGAAGTACAATAACACAACAATTAGCGAAAAACATATACTTTACACAAGAAAAGAAAATTACTAGAAAAATAGCTGAAGTATTTATGGCTTTTGAAATAGAAAAAGAATATGATAAGGATCAAATATTGGAATTGTATTTGAACACAAGTTATTTTGGAGATGGATATTATACTGTTAAAGAAGCATGTAAAGGATATTTTAATAAAGAATTAAATGAAATGACAGATTACGAATGTATATTATTAGCAGGTATTCCAAATGCTCCAAGTGTATATGCACCTACTAAAAATCCAGAATTAGCAATTCAAAGGCAAAAGCAAGTAATGAATAAACTGGTTGAATATGGGTATTTGACACAAGAGGAAGTAAATAAGATATTAGAACAAAATGGTTATTAAATAGGTTGTTAGTTGAAAAAAATATTAATAAATATTATAATTATAACAGTTTAGTAACTGTTGTAGAAATAATTGCACAACAAATAATTTATTGAAACAAGCAGAAAAGGAGAACAATTATGAGTATTTTAGGCAATATTTTATGGTTCATTTTTGGAGGATTTTTAAGTGGTTTATCATGGCTTATATCTGGAATCTTATGGTGTATTACTATAATAGGAATTCCTTATGGCAAACAATGTTTTAAGTTTGCATCATTATCATTTGCACCATTTGGAAAAGATATAGAATATGGTGGAGGAGTACCTTCATTGTTTGCTAATATAATTTGGATTATATTTTTTGGTATTCCAATGGCAATAGAAAATCTTGTTTTTGGTTGTCTTTGGTGTATAACGATAGTAGGAATTCCATTTGGACTTCAATTTTTCAAAATTGCAAAGTTATCCTTAGCACCTTTTGGAGCAAGAGTAGTTTAAAAAACTGTTTGGATTTAACATTGGTTATAAGTTGTGCATTTTATGTGAGAGCAGTATTTGCTTTCTTTTATAATAAAAAATAGAAAAACTTACTAGAACTTATGTCATAATCATCTCGAGAAATTACAATTTCTAGGACTGATAATATGTTGATATTATCAGTCTTTTGTTATAT
>CAMEUC010000155.1 GCA_945937855.1 uncultured Clostridium sp.
AATTGAGAGAGGTTTCTTTAATTACTGCATATATTTCAACATTTCCTCTACTGTTTGAAATTCCAACGTGATTTGTGTTTTTCCATCACGCTTTATGATTTCTTTCAAATTTGCGTCCAGGGCCTTCCCCTTCATTAATATTTGGACGATAGTATCCTTCTCTTCGTCCTCCAGTTCCTCTCTTTGAAAGAAATTTAATGCTTCTTTAATACTATACCCTTTTACTATCATAGGATGACCTTGTGACTCAAATTCTACAGTAATTAAATAGCTTGCTACTTTTATAGCCTTCCGTCCTTTGTTCTCCATTTTATTAACCTCCAAATATTTTTTTATAACACGAGATTATCCATAAATTTTATTTACATTATTTATTATACTCTCTTTGGAAATATTTTACAATATTTGGAAATGTTTTTTAGAAATTTTTTCCATTAAAATGCGCGTTTTTTGTCGAATTTTATACCTTATTGATATTCTATTACATCTATCCAACTCATTAAAAATTGTTTTTCTTCTTCACTTGCTTTTGGTAAGTGTGCTGCTGCAACTATTGGTATCCATTTTTGTATATATTGTTTTTCTGTTCCAGTTTTTTCTGAATATATACTTAAATATCTTTCAGCTTCTTCTTTTTTACCATTTAAACAAAATAGTAAATATGTTCTTGCAACATCTGCTGATGCATTTCCTTGTGTTACATGTGCCCAGTCTATTACATATACTTCTCCGTTTTCTTTTATAATTACATTACTTGGATTAAAGTCTCCATGGCATATTTTTTTGTGTTTTGGCATGCTTTCAAGTTTTATGTTTAGTTCATATTTAATATCATTACTTATATCAGCTTCTTGTATCTTTCTTTGCATTTTGTCTTTTAATTTATTTAATAATGAAGCTTCCTTCGATAATATACTTATTTGAGTATCTACAAATAAGTTTAAATACTCTTCTTTTTTTTCTGGATTTTCCTCCATTATACTTTCTAATGTTTTTCCTTCAATATGCTCTGATACAAGTGCCCATCTATCCTCAATTTTTGTTACTTCCACTAAACTTGGAATATTTAATCCTGTTTCCTCTACTCTTGCTTGGTTTAATGCTTCATTTAAAATATCTGATTTTGGGTAATCTGGAATAAATAGTTTTATTGTCTTATCATTATCTTTATATACTGTTTTTGTTTTTCTCTCAGCAATTGGATTATCTAAATTATAATACATATTTCATCATTCCTTTCTTTTTTTATATGATTGGAAAAAGAATTAGTATATTGCTAGGCAAAACATAAAGAAAAGGCAAGGGCGCATACTTTTGTATGTAACCGCGTTTTCTTTATGTTTTAACGACGCAAGATGTTGATTATTTTTTCAATCCCCGTAATAAGCGCGCAAATACATATTTTTAATCTCACTCATTAATGGGTATCTTGGATTTGCTCCTGTACATTGGTCATCAAATGCTTGCTCTGTCATTTCATCTAAAGTAGCTAAGAAATCTTTTTCTTCTATTCCATATTCTTTTATTGTTTTCTTTATTCCTATTTTTTCTTTTAACTCATCTATAGCTTTTATTAAATTTTCTAGTTTCTCCTCGTTTGTATTTCCACCTAAATTTAAATAATCTGCAACTTCTGCATATTTTTCTATTGTGTGTGGGTGGTCATATTGTGGAAATGTTCCCATTTTAGTTGGAACTTCACTACTATTAAATCTTAATACCTCATCTATCATAAGCGCATTTGCTACGCCATGTGGTAAGTGATGAAATGCTCCTAATTTATGTGCCATCGAGTGGCAAACTCCTAAAAATGCATTTGCAAACGCCATTCCTGCCATTGTTGCAGCATTTGCCATTTTTTCTCTTGCCTCTACATCATTTGGTCCATCATTATATGCTCTTGGTAGATATTCAAATATCATTTTTAAAGAACGTAATGCTAAACTATCTGTATAATCTGTTGCCATCATTGATGCTAGTGCTTCTAAGTCGTGAGTTACTGCATCTATTCCTGATGCTGATGTTAATCCTTTTGGTGCGTTCATCATCATATCACAGTCAACAATTGCCATATTTGGCATTAATTCATAATCTGCCAGTGGATATTTTACTCCTGTTTTTTCATCTGTTATAACAGCAAATGGTGTTACCTCTGAACCTGTTCCTGCTGATGTTGGTACTGCTATAAAGTAAGCTTTTTCTCCCATTTTTGGGAATGTATAAACTCTTTTTCTTATATCTTGAAATCTCATTGCCATATCCAAGAAGTCCACTTCTGGATGTTCATACATTACCCACATAATTTTTGCTGCATCCATTGCACTTCCTCCACCAACTGCTATTATGCAATCTGGTTCAAATGCTGTCATTTCTTTTGTTCCTTCCTTTGCGCTTGCAAGTGTTGGGTCTGGTGCTACATTGAAAAATGTGCTATGCTCTATTCCCATTTCATTTAATTTGTCTGTTATAACCTTTGTATATCCATTTTTATATAGGAAAGTATCTGTTACTATAAATACTCTTTTCTTTCCCATTACATTTTTTAATTCA
>CAMEUC010000156.1 GCA_945937855.1 uncultured Clostridium sp.
ACAGCGCCGGTGGGAAGCAACGAACGATTTAAAATATATAACACCCTGGGAGCGGCTTGTTAAAAACAGTCACACAAATTAGAATTTTTGAAAGGACCCATATGAACAAAAAGAAATTAAAAAATACAGAATGGAAAATTTTAATATATGTAAGTTTACTCTTAATAATTGGCTTAATAGCATTATATAGTGCAACCACATCAACTGAATTTGCAGAATTTAAAAAACAAATTATGTGGATTATGATTGGGATTCCTTTACTTCTTATGATGATGTTTATAGACTATAGAATACTTGCAAGATTCTCTGTAGTATTTTATATAATATCACTTATTTTGCTTTTGTTTGTACTTTTTACAAGTAAGGTAAATGGAGCAAGCAGTTGGTTTAACATTGGAGCCTTTTCACTTCAACCAGGAGAATTTGCTAAAATTGCAGTAATATTATTTTTATCAAATATAATGAGTAAAATGCGGCAGTAATCAAGAACAACAAATAAATAAACCTCTAAATTTATTAAAAATAATTGGAATAGTAATTATTCCTGTTCTATTAATAGTAATAGAGCCAGATTATGGAACTGCAACAGCTTATATTTTGGGACTAATATTTATGTTATTTGTTGCAGGCATTGATAAAAGGTATATTATAATATGTATAACTTTAGTTGTAGTTTTAGTACCGTTGCTATATTTATTTGTATTACCAGAACATGCAAAAGCTAGAATAGATGTTTATTTAAACCCTTATTCTGATCCAAGAGGAGATGGATATAATATAATACAATCAGAAATTGCTATAGGAGCAGGGCAATTATTGGGATTAGGTTTTTTAAAAGGAACACAAACACACTTGGGATACTTATATCCGAAAACTACAGATTTTATATATTCAGTAATAGGAGAAGAATTTGGATTTATTGTTAGTAGTATTATTGTCATAATATATGTAATGTTAATTACAAAATGTGTAAATGTAGCAAAAACAGCGAGTGACAACTTGGGATCATATATTGTTATAGGATTATCTCGGAATATTGTTATTCCATGTACTAGAAAATATAGGAATGACAATAGGTTTGCTACCAATTACAGGAGTCCCATTGCCATTTATTAGTTATGGTGGAAGCGCTATGCTTACTAATATGATGATGATTGGATTAATTTTAAATGTGAGTTCGAAAAGACAAACTTCGATGTTTAATGGGTAAGGAGATAAAATGTATATTAAAGAATTAAATATAGGAAATGTCAATATAAAAAACAATGTATTATTAGCACCAATGGCAGGAATAACAGATGGAGCTTATAGAAAAATATGTAAAAAATATGGAAATCCAGGATTGGTATGTACAGAAATGGCAAGCAGTAAAGCGATTTTTTATGGAGACGAAAAAACAGATAAATTAATTAGAACAGAAGGGGAAGAAAAACCAATTGCAATACAAATTTTTGGAAGTGATCCTTTAGTTATGGCAGATACTGCCAAAAAGGTTGCTAAATATGCAAATATAATAGATATAAATATGGGATGCCCAGCTCCAAAAGTTGTAAAAAATGGAGATGGAAGTAGACTGCTATTAAATTTAGAATTGGTGGGACAAATTGTAGAGGCTGTTGTAAAAAACGTGCAAATTCCAGTGACTGTAAAAATTAGAAAAGGCTGGGATAGTCGAAATATAGTAGCAGTAGAAGCGGCTAAAATAATTGAAAAAGCAGGAGCAAAAGCAATTACTGTACATGGAAGAACAAGGGCGGAATATTATTCTGGGCAAGTAGATTTAGAAATTATAAAAAAGGTAAAAGAGGCTGTAAATATACCAGTGATAGGAAATGGAGATATAAAAACAATAGAAGATGCAAGAAAAATGTTTGACTATACTGGGGTAGATGGAATAATGATTGGAAGAGGAGCATTGCGGAGCTCCATGGAAAATAAAAGAAATAATAGATGGATTAGAAGGAAGAAAAATAAAGCCAACTACTTTGAGTGAAAAATTAGATATAATTTTAGAACACTTAGATTTAGCTGTTTTAGAAAAAGGAGAGTATGTTGGAGTAAGAGAAATGAGAAAACATATATGTTGGTACTTAAAAAATTTAAAAGACTCAAGTAAAGTAAGAGAAGAAATAAACAGACTAGAAACAAAGCAAGCAGTAGAAACAAGACTAAAAGAATATTTTTCAAATTTATAGAATAAACTTTAAAATAGCAAAGGAGATTTGCTATTTTAAAGTTTTTTTTATAAGATAAGTTGGAATTTATACGTCACTGCTTCTCAGCCTACCTTTTGTATGATTTTTTTTAAAGATCAAACTCTCCAAGGCATACGCGGGTATTCCCCCGCCTCAAAGGGCTGTCGAGATTTGACTTTTAAAAAAATATACAAAACGGCTGAGGCTATATAAGCACCCTTCGTGCTATTCTACATGAATAAATTAATTGCATAATAAAACACTAGCCAAACGCAGGGGTTTTATATATTTTATTTTTGGAGCGACTCCGGGGTGACC